>DATDGH010000777.1:0-6902 GCA_036522215.1 Candidatus Angelobacter sp.
ATGCGCACCGGTAAAGGGACGCGGGTGGTTTCACGCTCAATGTGGATGCGCCGCCGCTCCGCCTCGGGTGAGGCAAGCAAAACTACCTCATCTACAAGCTTGCGCAGGTCCATGTCTGCAAGATGAAGCTCAAAGGGCCGAGTGAAATCGACCAGGGTTTGCACCACACGGTCCAGACGCCGGATCTCACTGGAAATCACATCCATGTGACGCCGCGTGTCAGGATCCACCTGACTGAGCTTCTGGCGCAGGACCTCAAGATGGACGACGATGGCATTGATGGGATTCTTGACCTCGTGGGCCACTCCGGAGGTCAGGCGGCCGATGGCCGCCAGCCTGCGGGAAAGCTCAATTTCGTCTTCAATGCGATGGACGGATTCCGCGTCGCGCAGAGTAAGCAGCGCGCCAATGCGTTCTCCGCGCTCCTCAATAAAATCCAGGGTGATCTGGATGCGGCGGCCGTCCTCCAGTTCGATTTCCTCCTCATCCGGCGAGTGGCGGGTCTCAAAGGCTTCAAGAATGGCGCGGCCAAGGCGCGATTCGGTGGAAAAAATCTCGGTCGGATGAGAGCCCAGCATCTCTCCGCGCGGCCTGCCGACAAATCGTTCGGCGGAGGCGCTCACCAGGACCGCCCGGAAATCGCTGGTGAACAGCATGACCCCATCCTGAAGATTGGCCATCATCTGGTCGAGATTTTCTTTCAGGGCAGAGAAGATCTCTTTCGCGTCCCGCATCTGCCTGCCCAGGCGGTCAATCTTGCGGGTAACAGCGCCGTATTCGTCCGCAGGCTTGGAAGGCGAGTCAGCCACTTCGACTTGTCCTGAGCTGATCAGATCAAGGCGACGGCTGATGGCCGCCAGTGGCCGCAAAGCGAAATTGGAAAGGCTGGCAGCCAGCAACAGGCATACCAAAATGGAAGCTCCGGCGAAGATGAGCGCCTGGTTGAGCACCGGCTGCAGGTCGCTCTTCAAAAAAAGTGTGGAGACACCTACCCGTATTTCTGCGAATGGAGTCCCGTTGATCTCGAGAGGTTCGTGAACATCATAGACCTGGGCAGGGCCGTAGATGATTTTCAATTGCTTCCAGATGCCGCCACTGACAATGGGAGCGAAGTCTTCGCGGCGATTCAGGATGACGCCTTGAAAAGATGGACCGGTGTGTATCAACGCACGTCCTGCAGGATTGGTGACCGCGGCATCCTGGATGCTGGGCGAATAACCGACGATGGATCCCAGCAGGGAAGTCACGCCGGAATCAGTTTTCAACACCTTTTCCATCTCCGCTTCAACTTCCTCGGGCTTGTTCAAGTCAACCTTGGTATCGCTCAGGTCAATTTTCAGAGGACCACGCGCGACCGAAAAAATCTGATGAGCGATGAATTGGCCATCGGCCAGGGTCTGCTGCATGCGCAGACGCACGACTTTGGAGAGATAAAGAGTAGAAAGCGTGGCCACAATTGCCAGGACCATTCCGCTAATGGCAATTACCAGTTTGGTTTTCAGCCGCAATGCAGGCATGGCTCGTTACCGCAAGTGTATCGCTTTTACAGAGCTGATTGACGTCAAATCAGAGGGTCAATGACCTTTTTCTCACGTGGTCCGGCTACTCACATAGCAGGACAGGCGGAACTTTAACTGGCTGCCTCCGTAGCCGCACTGGCAACACCGCCGTATTCCTTAAGTTTATTATGCAAGGTCTTGAGGCTGATGCCGAGGATTTCCGCAGCCCGAGTCTTGTTGTTGTTGGTCGCGGCCAGGGTTTTTAAGATCAACATCTTTTCCGCTTCTTCCACCGTTGTGCCCACGTCCAGGCGAATCCCGTCCGAATCGCCGGTGGCAACGCGCAATCCGGCGCTGCCAAAATTGGGCGGCAGATGGCGGGCCTCAACCAATGATCCTTCGCAAACGATCACGGCGCGCTCCAGCGTGTTACGCAGCTCACGAACATTTCCAGGCCAGCTATAGTTCTGGAACATCTGAAGAACGCTCTCATGAACGGCGCCTACTTCGCGGCCGTGTTTGGCGCTCATGTCGGCCAGAAGCGCATCCACCAGCTGATGAATGTCCTCTTTATGTTCGCGCAAAGGCGGCATGTGAATATTGAAGACATTCAAGCGGTAATAAAGGTCGTTACGCAATTCGCCTTTCGAGACAGCCTCCTCCGGCACTTTATTGGTAGCCGCCAGAACGCGGACGTCTACCGGCGTCTCGATTTTGCTGCCCAGCCGCCGCAGTTTATGGTCCTCCAGCACGCGCAGCAGCTTGGCTTGGGTGGCGATGGGCATCTCGCCAATTTCATCCAGCAACAGGGTGCCCTCCTCCGCTAGCTCAAAGCAGCCGGCGCGGCGCTCCAGCGCCCCGGTAAAAGCCCCCTTCTCATGGCCGAAAATTTCGCTTTCAATCAGGGTTTCCGGGATGGCAGAACAATTGATGGCCACGAAGGGTTTAGTCTTGCGCGGACTCATGTCGTGAATGGTGCGCGCCACCAGTTCCTTTCCGGTTCCGCTTTCGCCGGTAATCAGCACAGATGCCGTGCTGGGGGCCACCATTTCTACCAGTCGAAAGATCTCTTGCATGCCTCGCGAGGCGCCAACCAGCGACCCGAAGATTCCGGTGTCACGCAACTTGCGTTTGGTGACTTCGAGTTCAAGGCTTGTTCCGCGATGGCGTACGGCATTTTGCAGGATTTGCTTCAGGCGGGCCGTGTCCACGGGTTTCTGGATGAAATCATAGGCGCCAATTTTCATGGCATCCACGGCGAGATCGATGCTGCCCTGGGCTGTGAGCAACACCACTGCGATGGCCTGCGGCTGCTCCGCAATGCGGTGCAACAGCTCCATGCCGTCCATCCTTGGCATCTTGAGATCAGTGATCACGATAGCTGGCGCCCAGGTGGCTACCTTCTCCAGGCCTTCCAAGCCATCTTTGGCCACATCTGTCCGGTAGCCCCAGGCGGAAACCAACTCCGCTAAGCCTGTCCGCTCGTTTTCTTCATCCTCAACAATCAGGACCTTTTCCTGCAGGATGGTCAAAAGAGCCTCCTTAATTTCCTCCGAAGACCGGCAGCCAAAGTAAATGCCACTGGTTTGATGCCGAACTATGTAAAAAAGTCTATATCAAAGGTAACCCGCTGAATGGATTAAACTTAAGACCCAGCAAACGCAGCCGCTCTGGATTGCATCAGAGAATCAAGACAGGATCAGGGCCCCATTTCGTACAATTTCTATCAATATCTCTAAGGAGCGGATGCACAATGAAAAGCTATTGGATCACAGTGGTAGTAGCCGCGGCTTTGACGGCAGGAGCAGCAGCACAGACCGGGGCCAGCGGGTCTGCTTCCACGAATACTTCAGCCACATCCGGAAACGCCGGAGCCAACGTCAATGCCAGTGGAAATGCGCAAGCTTCGGGTAGCTCGGCGAACGTAAACACCAGCAGTCAGGCCGAAGCCTCCAGGCGAGGCGAAAAAGATCGCAAAAAGGAACAAGGCGGCAATTCCGGCGGAGGCAGTTCCAGCGGAGCCAATCTAAGCAATGGAACCACGCTGCAGGCGGAACTTACAAAATCGCTGGATGCTAAAAAAGCCAAACCTGGCGATGAGGTCAGCGCGAGGGCGACTCAGGACGTGAAATCAAATGGTCAGGTGATGGTCCACAAAGGCTCAAAACTGGTTGGCCACGTCACTGAAGCCCAGGCGCGTAGCAAGGAGAATTCTGAATCAAAGCTGGGCATTGCTTTTGATCGTGCGGTTATGAAAGATGGCTCGGAGGTGAACTTTAACGCCGTGGTGCAGGCCCTGGCTGCGGCGCGGACCACTCCGCTCCCGGCCGCGGACGACATGGGAATGGCTTCCGCCGGCGCCAGCCGCCCAGCTCCCGTGGGCAACAGCGGTGGCATGATTGGCGGCGTTACAGGGTCGGCAACGTCGGCCGTGGGATCAACCGTAGGAGGCGTTGGCAATACCGCCGGCTCGGTGGCCGGTTCCGCGACGGGAGCAGTTGGCTCCGGAGTGAATGGCAGTTTGAATAGCGCGAGCCGTGGCGTTGTCGGGCTTCAAGGGCTTACTTTGAACTCAGTTGCTTCCGGTGCCGCAAGCGCTCAGGGCTCGGTCATCAGTTCCACAACACAAAATGTGAAGTTGGATTCGGGCACACAGATGGTTTTGCAGGTGACTGGCTCCCCTCAGCAGTAAATTTGTTGATTACATCCAGATTGGTTCTATAATTTCGGTGCGGCTAACCCAAGCGGTCGGTCGTACCTTTATTGTTTTCAGCAGTCTCCAATCAAGGGTGAAGATTTTGCTGAGCGGAAGGGGGCCCAATGAAGGCATTCCTGACAGTCATCACTGCCGGGGCGCTGACGATGAGCGCAGTGGGGCAAAGCGTTTCCACGATGAGCTTCGCCGGTTCCGAACTCAACGGCACGGACCTGGTGGCCGAACTGAACAAATCCGTCAACAGCAAGAAGGCGAAGCCGGGCGAACAGGTAAAAGCTACTCTTACCCAGGATGTGCTCGCGCACGGCAAGATTGTCATTCGCAGAGGCTCGAAATTGGTGGGCCATGTAACTGAGGCCAAACCGCGGAGCAAAGAAGACCAGGAGTCGCGGTTAGGCTTAGTTTTCGACAAAGCTGTACTGAAGGGCGGCCAGGAGATTGACTTCAGTGCCGCAGTAAGGGCGCTGGCTCCCCCCGTGAGGTACGGTGCAGTAGACAAACCGGATATGATGGGGCCGCCGGTATCGGGGATGGGAAACCAATCCAACAATCCACAGCCGATCTCGAATGGACCAGGCGGTGGAGGCGGCCTGAGCGGTCGTGGGTCCAGCAGTTCTACTGCCACGAATACGGCAACGAATCAGGCTTCACGGGCAGCCCAATACGCTACAGCGTCCATTGGCAGCTCCTCGCTGCCTGAGGGTGGCGTAATGGGCGGTGGAAGTCGCGGTGTGTTTGGAATGCCGGGCCTGAAGCTGGGACCTCCGGTCAAGGGCCAGGAAGGCTCTGTAATCAGCTCGACCAGGCACGATGTAAAGCTGGAGAGCGGCACGCAGCTGGTGATACAGGTAACTACCAAGTAACTGTTCCGGGTGCGGAAGCTGGGTAGTTGATGCAGATTTTGCAGGAAGCCTTATAATACTCCGTTGCCGAATTCAGCTTGGCAAATGTTGTCTCGGGACTCATCAACAATATCTTGGTAGCTCAGGTCTCACAAGAAATCTGCTTCGACTTTCTCGGAGGATGCAATGTCACTTCGTAGTATATGCCGTACTTTGAGCGCGGTGCTGCTGATGTGGGCAATGTTGCCCCTTGCAGCCCAAACTACAGATGCAGGACAAAGCAGTACCGACAATCATTATCTTCAGCCCAGCCCGGCTAGTTCTGCCGATACTGGAGGTGGCGCAGGAGAAAACAAGCCGGCGAGCTGGGAAGTTTTCACCGGATACTCGTGGATGAATTTCGACAATACCGTCAGCGGCACCAAAACTGTCGGAGGCGTGACAGTTCCGGCCGTTTTCAAGCTTAAGGATGCCAAAGGCGGCTTTGTCGTGGATATTTCCTATTTCTTCAACAAGTGGATAGGAATCACAGTAGATACCGGCGCCCACTTCGGCAACTTCTACGATTCGGACGAAGTTTTTGTTGGTCCCACATTGCGCTTTCCCGCTGAGCACATCCAGCCTTTCATTCATGCGATGGGAGGTTGGCACAGGCTCTCGCCTGGCAATTTCGAGCAAAGTGATGGCCCCGGCTTGGCTGCGGGTGGCGGTCTTGATTTGCGCGTCTCCAAGCACCTCAATATTCGTCTTGGCGAGGCTGACTACATTTGGAGCAGCCATGACTTTGGAGTTGCCAACAAGAGCGTTTACGAGGGCGTGCGACTCTCAACCGGTCTTGTGTTTCTGGGTGGCGTAGGAGAAGAACTACCGGTTTCCGCGTCCTGCTCCGTGGATAAATCAGAAGTGTGGGCGGGTGAGCCGGTAAAAGCGACCGTTTCGCCGCGGAATTTCAATCCCAAGCACACCTTGACCTATGAGTGGACGACCAACGGCGGTAAGGTAGAAGGCAGCGGAGACACGGTGACCATCAACACTACAGGTGTAGCTGAAGGACAAAGCTACAACGTGAGCGTGCACGTAACCGATCCGCACAACAAGAAGGCCGCAACCAGCTGCCAGGCGTCGTTTTCCACCAAGAGGCGGTTGCCGCCAACCATTAGTTGCTCTGCGAATCCAGACAGCGTGGTGCAGGGCGGCTCCATTACCGTCCACTCAGACGCGAGCAGCCCGCAAGGCGGACCAGTCACGGTGGCGATCACGTCTGATTGCAGCGTCTCGGGACAGGGCACGGATGTTTCCGTTGACACTTCCACCCTGCAAGAGGGTCGTTGCAACGTGACCTGCACGGTTACTGACGATCATCAACTAACCGGCAGCAGCAGCACATCATTCACGGTCAAGGCGAAGCCGGTGGTCAAGCCGCCGGAGCCGCCGCCGAGCCTCACTCTGCGCAGCGTCTACTTTGCCACGGCGCAGCCGACCCCCAGGAATCCCGATGGAGGCCTGGTCAAGAGCCAGGAAGACACTCTGAGATCGATTGCCGGGGAGTTCAAGCGCTATCTGGCAGTCAAGTCCGATGCCAAGCTGGTTCTTGAAGCCCATGCCGATCCGCGTGGGGGTGTTGAATACAATCAGAAGCTCACAGAACGACGCGCTGCACGAGTCAAGAGCTTCCTGGTCGAGCAGGGCATTCCTGCCGACAGCATTGAAACGCGAGCGCTTGGAAAACAAGACCAGCTCTCACCGGACAATGTGAAACAGTCCATGGAAGATGATCCCTCCCTGACTCCTGGTGAGAAGAAGAGACTCGTCAGGAACATGAGAACGATCGTCCTGGCCGCCAAC
>DATDGH010000778.1:0-3513 GCA_036522215.1 Candidatus Angelobacter sp.
GTTCATTCACCGAGGCGGATGAAGACGGCAAACCGCTGGTGGCCATCATTGATGAAAGCACCGCTCATAAGTATTGGCCAGCCAGCGATCCGCTGGGCCGCCGAGTGCGTTTCGGACGAGACCGTACCAAGCCTTGGACGAGCGTTGTGGGTGTTGTTAACGATATCAAGAGTGACGGTCTCGATATCGATGGCGTTCCCCACATCTATGTTTCAACCTATCAAGACAACGGCAAGCGACTAAGCGTGGTGTTGCGGACGTCTCTGCCCGCGACCCTGCTCGAACCACAGATTCGGCATGAAATCCAGGGCATTGATTCCGGCTTGCCGGTATTCAATGTTTCTTCGATGAACGACGTCCTTGATCGGTCACTGGCTTCACGCCGTTTTTCTGCCGACCTGGTGGGCGGATTTGCTGGACTGGCGGTGCTTCTGGCCTCCATCGGAATTTACGGCTTGTTGGCTTATATGGTCGGCCAAAGATCGCGCGAGATCGGCATTCGCATGGCCTTGGGCGCGCGGCGGGGCGACATTCTGAGAATGTTCTTACGCAAGGGGGGCGCGCTTGCTGGCGTGGGCATCGTTGCCGGATTGGTCTTTTCTGCATTCACTGCGTCCATGATGGCAAGTTTGCTCTATGGGGTGCGCCCCCATGATCCGGCTGTGTTTGTGATCGTACCTCTACTTTTGTTTGCCATTGCCGTTCTAGCCAGCTACCTTCCGGCACGCCGCGCGACGAAAATAAACCCCATCGTCGCCTTGCGTGAAAGTTGAGAACAGTTAGGGATTTGGACCATGCGTATCTCTTACTTGAGCATGGAAAGCTTTTTCGGAGAGACTGCGGGTTTGGATGGACGGGTGTCCTGTTCCCTATCCTTTGTGCCTTTCCATGGTTAAAACCAGTGAATCTGACAGTCTTTCGACAGCACTTTATTGACTTCCCATCATCCCCATGCAATTCTGAAACTGTAAGACAAATCGCCCCAGGGCGAGCGGGACTTGTGGTTCCCGTAACGATCTTTGACAACTGAATATTGAGCCGTTATGCGGGCGTGAGCGAAGTGAAACCGAGCGGGAGTCCGCAGGCGAAATCCTGAGCGGCAGTCGAAGGATCTGCTGTTCGGGAGAAGTGTATGCACGCGCGTTAAGAGGATCGCGCGTGCATCGGGAGAAGTGTGCCCAGCCCTCGGGAACCAGATAAATTGTTGCGCGAAGGAAAACCGCAGCATCACCGACCATTCTGAGTCGAGGTTCAGGTTCGCCGAGCGAAGAAACTAGACTCTCTTCCCGAATTCGCGCGTGCAGCCGGAGTAGTGTGTCCGGCTTCCGCCGCCTTTAACCGTTTGTCCCGCGACAGACACGGAACAAAAAAGCCCTCAAAAAGCAACTAAGTCTTGGGTTGCCAGCAGCTTGCGCAGATGTTACGGATACAACATAGGTCTTTTTGCAAAATGTTTACCAGGTAGTTAACTCTGCTGGTTTTACCCATCCTTAGAGGTTTTAGTTTATCCCGCTAGGATAAGAAAAGGTGTTTCGGGAACGGCAGCCGCCTCAGGATTTCGCGACGAAAAACCCTTCTGCGACGGGTTCTGCAACGACTTTTCCTTTAGTCCTCAATCACATGCGCAGAATCGCGGAATCTGCCCTGTTTTTCGCGATTGTTTACCAGATGGTTAACAAATGATGGCTATTAGCGTTATCAAGGCATTGGGTTTTTCTTCCGATGAACCGATGACCCGACGACCCGATCACCGGGGTCCCCATCACGCCGGTTTTGCGTGATGGGGTGGAGGTCACGCGCGATCACCCGATTGCTGCCGCCACTAAAATCCCTGCCGCAGAGTCACAGACTGTTCAATCCGGCCGGCCGGTGGTGGCGCTGTTCCCTGTGGCCTGTGGCCTATGGCCTGTGACCTAGTTAAAAAGTAGCGCTACCAAAACCCCTCCCGCTACCTCTGCCGCTACCCGGTTTTTGCTGATGGCAAAAGAGTTAGAGGTACGGTAGCGGCAGTAGCGGCAAAAAGGCCTTTTCTGAAAAAAGGCGCCTTTTTGAGGTTTACGGGGGATGTACGGGTTCCCTGTTCCTGAATCAGTGTGCCGCCCGTGGGGCTTCGGAGATTCTTAATGAACCACCCGTTTCAGCCTGGCCGAATTCGCAAGCTGCTCCTCGAAGTGTTCCAACCTCTGGCTGAGTCGCGCAATCAGAATAGTAGAGGAAATGCCTGATTTTCGAGGCTTGGGGGTAACACTATGAAAAACATTCTGCTGGGTTTTCTGCTTCTTTCTCTGTCTGTATTCGCCTTCCCGAAGGAAGATCGTACGGACGCAACCGACCGTCTCAATGAGTCGTCCAAGGTGCTGGATGAGCTGATGGGCGCGGCGGACAATAGCATCCCCGACACAGTTCTGGGGCGAGCCAAGTGTGTCGCTGTAATTCCATCCATGGTAAAGGGTGGCTTCATCGTTGGTGGTCGTCATGGACGCGGCGCAGTTACCTGCCGGACTCCCAATGGCTGGTCGACACCGGCTTTCATCTCGCTGACTGGGGGAAGCTGGGGAGCGCAGATTGGCGTGGAAAAGGTTGATTTGGTACTCCTGTTCATGAACGACAAGGGAGTCAATAGCCTTTTGAAAGATAATTTCAAGCTGGGGGCCGATGCCTCCGTCGCCGCCGGACCTCTGGGACGGCACGCGGAAGCTTCAACCGACGCGAAGCTGAATGCCGAGATCCTGGCCTACTCGCGGGCCAAGGGCCTGTTTGCCGGAGTGGAATTGAACGGCGCCGCCGTCAAGCCGGACAATGATTCCAACAATGCTTTCTACGGCTCGTCTGTCAACTGGAAAGAGCTGCTGAGCGGCAGCATGAAACCACCCGCAGGGGCAGATTCATTTATTGATGCGGTTCGCAAATACTTCAATGAGTCGCGCGAGAAAGAGAAATAACGAAGAATTTGAAATCGGGTAATTTGGTAACTTAAGATCACAGGCTGATTGATGCAGGGCCGGCTGTTTGCCGGCCCCTTCTTTTGCCTTGTCGCTTCGAGACTCTCCCGCGTCGCGACCACCGGTTCATTGCTGCCGTAGACGATATACCTTGCTCCTTGCCCATTCTGGGATGTATAGAATCGGGAGCTTGAAGAATAAGCGACCATAAAATTAAACCCTTAATCTTTACCACCTGATTCGCCGGTGCAGATTCTTTTTGATCCGGGTTGCCGTCGAAAAGATATAGGTAGATATACTCCGGCGGGGCCTTCGCGTAATCCATAAGCTCCGCGGGTGACCCGACTTTAAGGGTTGTCTTCATCGGGTTGCTCGGAAACGGGTTGTTCCAGTAGCTCAAGCGCCACTTCAGCGTCCTCACGCTTCACTTGAAGTTTGACTCCGCCGAGGACGTTCACAATCCCCCAATACAACCGCACCATGTTGTCGTCCACTAAGAGACACTCAATAGCAGCCGATTCCAGGTTGCTCTTCGCCAGCCAAGCCTGCATCACGTCTCCAAAGCTGCGAA
>DATDGH010000779.1:0-12343 GCA_036522215.1 Candidatus Angelobacter sp.
GACTGCGGCGCTTGGTACCTGCAATCCCCTTTGGGGGCAGGCGCGTGCCGCCGCGGACAAGATCGCCCAGAAATTTCCGATCGACCAGGACGGAAAGATGGATGTTCGCGTAAAAGCGCTTCTCGAAATGCCCACTGGAGCCGCCTCCCTGATAGTGGCCGCCGGTGGTGGCAAAGAAAAGGACGACGTTTGCAACGCCTTGAAGGGCATGGATGCGAAGTATCCGTTCAACGCTTCCGCAACGGCTGAAGTCGCGCTGCCGGATTTCGCCGGCTTTTTCCAGCCCGGAGGTCTTTTCTCGAAATTCGGCAAAGAGCAGGTACGCTCCGGAATCCTTTCCGGCGGAGTCACTTTTGAAGGCCGTGGCGCGTCGCCGGCAAAAGGCTCAGCCTCACGTCTGCTGCTGGAATTTGGTCCTGGCAATCTCCTGACCAAGGCGCAAGCAAGGGATTCAGTGCAGGTCACGCAAGGTCCGGCCGCCAAATCCATGCAGCTTCAATCTGACGGTCTGGACTTCCTCATCGGTAAAGGTAAGAAGCTGGAAAAAGCGATAACCTCAGGTGCAGCTCGGATTCTGGTTGCGCAGGGCAACACTAAAACCGTGATCACTGCAGACCAGTTTCAGGGCCAGTTCAACTCCCGCAACCGGCCGACTGTCATGTCTGGCAGCTCCAATGTGAAGACTGTCTCTACGACTCCTGGCAAAGCGGACCAGATCACCACCAGCCGCGAGATCGTTGCCACCTTCAACGAGCAGAACGCCATCGAGCAGATTGAGCAGAATGGCGATTTTCACTACCAACAGGACCAGCAAACCGCCACTGCCGATCGTGCTCGTTACACTCCTGCCGATGAAGTCATCAATTTGATCGGTTCGCCGCGGGTGAAGGACTCCGCCAGCACGCTCACCGCAGAGAGCATTCAGCTTAATCGCAAGACCAATGTGGCCGTCGCCCAGCGCGATGTCAAAGTCACCTACACGGACCTCAAAGCGCAATCTAATGGTGGAACGCTGGGCTCTGCAGATCCCATCCACGTGACTGGAAGCAGCATGACCGCCAGCCGCAATACCGAACAGGCAAAATTCACCAACGCGCGCCTGTGGCAATCCGCCAACATCGTGGAGGCGCCGGTGATTGCCTTTGACCGCGCCCACCGCAGCCTGCAGGCGCAGGGTTCAGCGCAAGGCCGCGTCACCGCCGTCTATATCCAGCAAGATAAGAGCGGTAAAAGTGCGCCTGTGAATGTAACCGCTGACCGGCTATCTTACGTGGATGGAGAAAGAAAAGCGGTCTTCAGCGGCAATGTCGTGACCAAGGCATCTGAAACCAGGATCATCGCTGACACAGTGCAGATTCTCCTGACGCCACGCGGCAATCAGGGCAGCAGCCAGCTCGACCGCATCATTGCTCAGGGAGAAATCCAGATCGAGCAGCCCAACCGCAAAGCCACTGGAAACCAGCTTGTCTACACCGCCGCCGACGAGAAGCTGGTGCTCACTGCATCCGCGGGCAAGCGGCCCACCATCCTGGACGCCGAGCGTGGCCAGATTTCCGGCGATTCGTTGACTTTCTACAGGCACGATGATAGGGTGGTCGTAGACAGCAAAGAAGCATCTAAAACTCTGATTCAAACCAGGATTCGCGACGCGAACAGGAAGTAATGCAGACCCTAGCCACGGACGAGGTTGCGAAATCGTACCGAGGTCGGCGGGTTGTAAACGGCGTCAGCCTCCACATCAATCAAGCAGAAGTGATCGGTCTGTTGGGACCCAACGGCGCCGGCAAAACTACCTCTTTCTACATGATTGTGGGCCTGATCCCGGCAGATAGCGGCCGCATTCTGGTTGATGGAGAAGATATCAGCAGCGTTCCCATGTATCTCCGGGCGCGCAACTACGGAATCAGTTACCTGCCCCAGGAACCTTCTGTTTTCCGTAAGCTCACGGTGGAAGAGAACATTCAGGCAGTACTGGAGGTGCAGCCCATCTCCTGGCAGGAGCGGCGACGCAAGCGTGACAAGTTGATCGACGAACTGGGCCTCGGCCACCTCCGCAACAATATGGGATACGCCCTCTCCGGCGGGGAGCGCCGGCGGGTGGAGATTGCCCGGGCACTTTGCATTGAGCCGAAATTCATTTTGCTGGACGAGCCCTTCTCCGGCATCGATCCCATTGCCGTCCTGGACCTCCAGAAGATTATTTTTGACCTGAAAGCCAGCGGCATCGGAGTGCTGGTTACGGACCACAACGTTCGCGAGACCCTTTCCGTGACGGATCGCGCCTACATCATCAATGAAGGCCGCATCTTCCGCACCGGCACCCCGGAGCAGCTCGGCAACGATCCCGAGGTAAAGCGCGTCTATCTAGGCGAGAGTTTTTCTTTTGTTTAGCGCTTTACCAGGGTGAGCGGAGGGCGAGCGCCGAAGTGCGCGAACCAGACGCGAGGGCGCAGCACGACGAGCCGGCAGGGAGGAGGTTGCGGAGCCCTCGAAGAAAAGCCAAAGTGCGTCTATCCAGGCGAGAGTTTTTCTTTTGTTTAGCGTTTTATAGGGTCGAGGGGTAGCGGGCGCGGAACGGCATAACATAGCGGACGTTTTTTCAGGCTTGATAAAGAGAAATTTTTTTCACTGCCAGACGAGAGTTTCTCCCAGAAACAGTCATAGAATAGAGCAAGACACAAGTAAACCAGTACGACTTGTGAGAATTACGACGGTACTCTTTGGACTTGGTCCGGGGAGTGTTAGAAACGTATTCAATGGTATTACTCCAGAACAAACTGAATCTCAAGGTTACCCAGAAACAGATCCTTACCCCGGGTCTGGTGCAGATGGTCAGCGTCCTTGCGCTCAATAAGCTTGAGCTCAAGGAGATGATCAATACTGAGATGGTTGAAAACCCTGTTCTGGAAGAGTTGGACTCCTCCGTACCGCTGCTGGATGAAGTGGCTGGCCGTGAGGAGGCCCGTGACCGCGAGGCGCGCGATACCGCAGAAGAGCGCGAACACCCGCAAAACGGTGAGGCTCCTGCCCCGGCGGAGGAGAAGAAAGATCCTTTTGATGAAATAGATTTTGGCTCCTTCTTCCGCGACTATCTCGATCCCGGCTATCGCAGCACCGGCGATCTGGAAGATATTGAGCGCCCTTCCTTTGAAAATTTTCTTTCCAAACCCGCTACGCTCACTGACCATCTGGTATGGCAGCTTGGCTCGGTGACCGTTCGTCCTCAGGTACGTGCGGCCGCAGAGTTGGTGATCGGCAACCTCAATGAAGAGGGTTATCTCACGGCCACGGAAGACGAGTTGATGGGGGTCTCCAATGTAAGCCGTCAGGAGCCGGAAGTCGCGGACACAGCGCCGCTTGCAGACGCATCAGAGCTGCCTGCAACCGACGAGCAGGAGCACGGCATTCAGCTGATCGTGTCGCATACGCCCTCCGCAGATGCCGTTTCGTCCCAAAGGAATGGCCTGCTGGCGCCTGTGCTTCAGTTCAACCGCGAGGACCTGCGCGAAGCCATCTCACTACTGCAGAATTTTGACCCCATCGGTGTGGCCACTCGCGACCTGCGTGAGTGCCTGCTGGTGCAGCTTAAATACCTGCTGCGCACGCGGGACATGGAGGGGTCGGACGATCCGGAGAACGACCAGGTGGTCGAGGATGCCCTGCGCATTGTGGAAGATCAGCTCCACTTTCTGCAAAACAAGCAATACAAAGAGATTGCCAGGGCCATCACGCGTCCTCTGGAGGCCATAATTCAGGCGCATGAATTCATCCGCACCCTCGATCCCAAGCCCGGTCTGCGCTACAACAAAATTCAAGCCAAGCTGATTGAGCCGGACGTCGCTTTTGTGAAACAGGGCGATGAATACCTGGTCCTGATGAATGACGAAGATCTCCCGCAGCTTCGCGTCAGCCCCACTTATCGCCGGCTTCTGAACCAGAGCAACGGCGTGGAAAAAGAGGTCAAGTCGTACGTAAAAGAGCGGTATAAGTCTGCGGTGCAGCTCATCAAAAACATTGAGCAGCGCCGTCAGACCATCTTGAAGGTCTGCTATGCCATCATCGGGCGCCAGCGGGAATTCCTTGATCATGGCATTGATCTGCTCAAGCCCATGATGATCAAGGAAGTGGCGGAAGAGATTGGTGTCCATCCTTCTACTGTCAGCCGCGCTGTTTCCAATAAATATGTGCACACTCCGCAGGGAGTCTATGAATTGCGCTATTTCTTCTCAGAAAGCGTCCAGGGACCGGAAGGCGGCGGGACCTCCCTGCTCATTCTGAAACGGCGAGTCAAGAAACTGATTGAAGAAGAAGATTCTGCGCATCCACTTACCGATGAACAGATCACGCGCATCCTGCAGTCGCAGGGGATCCAGGTGACCCGGCGCACGGTGGCAAAGTATCGTGAGGACATGAAAATTCCCAGCACACACCAAAGGAGGGTAAAGAATTAGCGGCAAAGCGCGGCCACCCGGCCTGCGTTGCACCTCAAGATAGCGATATCAAGGCTGCACCTCAATACAGCGATATCAACGAGGAGGGAAATCGATGAACGTGGAATATACTGGCCGGCAGTTTGAGATCACTCCCACCATCCGCAAGCAGGTCCAGACTGGGCTTGCAAAAATCCAGAAAATTTTAGGCAATGATTTTGATGCACATGTGATTCTGTCCACGGAAAAACACCGCCACATCGCGGAAATCACCGCTACTGTGCGCAATCACGCTCCCATCGTAGGGCTGGCAGAGGCATCGGAAATGGTCGCCGCCATTGGCACCGCCCTGGATAAGATCGAGCGGCAAGCAGTCAAGTACAAGACGCGCTGGAGAAGCAAAAAGCGCCTGGCGCGCAGAAAACACGAGCAGGAATCCGGCAGGGAACAAGTCCCGGTCGCCGTGGCTGTGGGCCACGCTGTGGAAACCTCTGTCCCAGTCACTGTCCACTCTTTTCCCAACCGGGTCAAATTCACTGAGACCTATATCGTGCGCAGTCCAGACTCCGTGTCGCTGAAGCCGCTGACTCTGGAAGAAGCAGTGAAGGAAGCTGAATTTCGCGATCGTGAAGTCTTTGTCTTCCGCGACCCGCAAGGCCGAGTGAAAGTCCTGCATCGCAAAAAAGACGGCAAAATGGAGCTGATTGAGGCGCCCTAGAAATGCAGCAGTCAGCACTGCAGTTAGCAATCAGCCAACGTGAAATTCTGTACAGACGGTGCTCAGCACCGTCTTTTTTTAGCCGATCCGGATCCGATGCACCGATGAGCGGGGTGGTGGTGACCGGTGTCCTTCATGAACTGCGCTCTCGGCGCAGCGACCCTAGCTTCCACCAGTCTTAGCCCCGATCCCCGCCAAAAGCTGCTGATCCAGTTGCTGCAAGCTCGCGGGCAGCGGCGCATAATGCAATTCAACTGCCGATGCTTGTCCGGAGGCAATGACATATTGCACGAACTTCTGCAAGTCCTGACCCTTCGTCGGGTCCTTCGCCTCTTTAGGTATAAAAAGAAACGTTAGTCCGCTGATCGGATACGCATCCGGAGCGCTGGCAGGAGGATCCACAATCGGCGTGCGAACATCCTGTCTCAGTTCCTTATCGAATGCAGCAATGGCTGCCGATGCACTCTCCGCGCTGGGGCCAACCCATTTCCCGGCCTTGTTCCTGATCAGGACTGTAGGCAGGTTATTTTGCGAAGCGTAAGTGAGTTCCACGTATCCAATGCCGCCTACACCCTGCTTGACCAATCCCGTGACTGCCTCACTCCCTTTGCCTCCCATACCCGCCGGCCAGCTTACGTTCAGCCCCTTTCCGATTTTCTTGTGCCACTCCGGGCTTACTTTGTCCAGGTAGTTAGTGAAGATACTGGTTGTGCCGCTGCTTTCTGACCGGTGAGCAACCACAATGCTTACCTTTGGCAGAGTCATCCCTGGATTGTCTTTGGCAATCGCCTTATCCTGCCAATCCTTGATTGTGCCCAGGAAGATGCCCGCCAGAGTTTCTGGACTCAGCTTCAAAGGTTCTTTTAACGAGGGCAAATTGTAGGTGATGCAAACCGGTCCCGCGCTCTCCGGCACCTGAATCAACGGGGGCATTGTCTTGAGCTGCTCGTCGGAAAGCGCTGCGTCACTGGCGGCAAAGTCCACCGTTCCTTGTCTTAGCTGCTCAATTCCGCCGCCACTCCCAATGGATTGATAATTGATTTCAACCTGATTGCTTTTCTGAAAGTCAGCAATCCAGCGGCCCATGATGGGGAAAACAAAGCTGCTTCCCGCGCCTGTCAGTTTCACCGTGGAAGACTGTCCTTGATTTGAATTGCAGCCCGCCCCCAGCAGCAGGATGCAAGCCGAGCACACCAGCAATGCTTTGCGAATGAGTTCAGTCATAGAGATCATCCTCCTATTCAGAATAATGGCAGGCTAATATTAAGGAGTTGTTAACGAAGAATCTTTTGAGTTTATCTCGAAAGAGGGCTATTTCGAAGCAGAGCGAGGGATTATCAATCTTCTGATGACCCGATTGGAGAAGGCTGCTTGTGGAAAAACACTCCCTCCCCCACGCGTTATAATCGACTTTCCGCATGAGCTATCAGGTTCTGGCGCGCAAATACCGTCCGCAGCGCTTCTCCGAGGTGATTGGCCAGGAGCATGTTACCCGGACCCTGAAAAACGCCATTGAGCAGCAGCGCATCGCCCACGGTTACATCTTCAGCGGGCATCGCGGCATCGGCAAGACCACCATCGCCCGCATTCTGGCCATGGCGCTGAATTGCCGCTCATTTGACCGTGCAACTCCCGAACCCTGCGGCCACTGTGAATCCTGCACGGAGATTCGCGCCGGAAACGCGGTGGATGTAATCGAAATCGACGCTGCCACCAATCGCGGGATCGATGAGATTCGCGAATTGCGCGATGCCGCCCGCTATCGTCCGGCGCGCGATCGCTACAAGATCTACATTCTTGACGAGGCCCACCAGATCACCGATGCTGCCTTCAATGCCTTGCTGAAGACCCTGGAGGAGCCGCCCCCGCACATCATCTTTATGATGGCTACCACGCAGCCTGAGGACATTCCCCAGACCATTCGCTCCCGCTGCCAGAACTTCAACTTTCATGCTGTCAAATTTGATGAGATTGTCAGCCAGTTGCGCGCCATAGCCGGCAAGGAAAACATCCAGGCCGGTGACGATGCCCTGGGCGTGCTGGCGGAAGCCGGCGATGGCTCCATGCGCGATGCCCTTTCCATCATGGACCAGGCCATAGCCTGCTGTGGCGAAACTCTGAGCGTTCCGGCGGTGCTGGGGCTGGTGGGAACAGTGGCATCGGAAGTCATGGAAGACCTTATGGGCGCCGTGGCCGGCAGCTCCAGTGAAGATGCCCTGCGGCTGCTGGATAAACTGATGATGGAAGGGCAGAATCCCGCCCACTTCGCTAAGCAGTTGGTTCGCTTCCTGCGCAATACCCTGGTGGCCAAGGTCAGTGGTCCCGAATCTCCGGTTCTGCAGATTTCACCGGATGAGCGCCGCCGCGTGGCGCGGGTGGCAGAGCAGTTTTCTGAAGAAGATCTGGCGCGCTTCCTGCAAATCATGCTCCGCACCTACGATGAGCTCGGCTATCGCCAGGAACAGCGTTTTCATCTTGAGCTGGGCGTGCTCAAGCTGGTGCATGCGCAGCGTCTCCTTCCCCTGGAGCAGATCTTGAGTCAGGTGGCGCCCCACGCTGAAACGGCGGGCAAGCCGACATCAGCCGGAAGACAGCCCGCACCTGCGGCTTCCGCTTTGCCGGGTACAGCAGCCCGCCAGCCCGCCGTGGCGGGTAGCACTGAAAGCCGGGTTTCTCCGTTGGAAGCGGATCGTGCGCGCAAAGGCCGTTCTTCTGATCCTGAAATGTCAGCAGCCGCTGCTCCCGCCATGCAAGCCCAGTCTGGGGTCATCGAACCACCGGAGCATTCATCTGATGCCGGCACAATTCTCGGCCGAGTGATTGCTGACCTGGAACAGGGTGGCCACAGTTCACCGGCCATGATCCTGGAGCAGGGAACTGCCGTGCTTGAGGGCCAGGAGCTGGTGGTGCGCGTGGCGGAGAAGGCATCCATAGTCAATCTGATGTTTCTGCCCGAACCTATGCGTGTGGCCAACAGCGCTGCGTCCTCGGCGGCGGGGCGCCCGATCAAGCTGAAAATTGTAAGCGGGGTTGAGGTCAACGGAAATGGTGGTTCCGCCAAAGCCCATTCCGCCAACGGTGGAGCTAAGAATGGCGGCGCCGCGCGTAGCCGGGCAGCGGACGATCCGGTGGTCCAGCGCATGCAGGAAAAATTTGGCGCGGAGATTCGCACTGTTATCGATCACCGCGAAAAAAATTAGTGGCATTTTGCCCCCAGGGAGAAAGGCAACAGGGCACGACTTCCAGTCGTTCCGAGAATGCTTTGCTTTCACCGAATGTGACGGCACAACGTCGAATCGATCAAATGAGAGGAACTCATCATGGGCGGTTTTAACTCGCGCCAATTCCAGGAAATGCTGCAGCAGGCCCAGAAACAGGCGCAGGAAATCCAGCAGAAGATGCAACAGACCGTAGTCGAGGCATCGGCCGGCGGCGGCACCGTCACGATCCGAATGAATGGCCAAAAGCAGGTCTTAGAGACAAAAATCGATCCCGCGGCTGTTACCGCCGGTGACGTCGAAATGCTCCAGGACCTGGTCACTGCTGCAGTCAACGAAGCCGGACGCAAAATCGACGCCGCCATGCAAAACACCGTAGGCGGAATGCTGGGCGGCTTGAACCTTCCGGGGATGTAGGAAGCTTTGGTTTTGTAGCTTTGTTGTAGTTGTTGAAGTTTATCCCGAAGCGCAGCGAGGGATCCCTACAGGCTCATACTCAGCTTCAGGGCGCAGGCCCTAAGAAAGCGAGCAGAAGTAAGGACCTCTCACCCCGCCCTTCTGGTCGAAGCTGTCGAAAGCCAGAGTGCTTGTAGTCAAAGGGCGGGGATTCGAGGCAAGTTCTGTCAACGAACGTTTAGCTAACTACTAACTACTAATTACTAACGACTGGTTTTCATGTCCAAATTCGCCGAGCCCATGGCTCAACTCATCGACGAACTGAAAAAGCTCCCTGGTGTCGGCGGCAAGAGCGCCCAACGCCTGGCCTTCCACATCCTGCGTTCCAGCGCGGAAGACGCCGACGCTCTCGCTTCAGCCATCCGCAATCTCAAAGAAAAACTACATCTCTGTTCAGTCTGCAACAACATCACCGATGTTGATCCGTGCAGCTATTGCTCCAGCGCCACCCGCAACCAGCGGCTGGTATGCGTAGTGGAGGAGCCAACCAACATTGCCGCCATCGAGAAGACGCGTTCTTACAACGGCGTCTACCACGTGCTCCACGGCGCCATTTCACCCCTGCACGGCGTAGGCCCTGAGCAATTACGCATCCCATCTTTGGTGAAGCGGGTTGACAACGGCAGCCTGGACGAGATCATCATTGCCACCAACCCCACACTGGAAGGCGAAGCCACAGCCGTCTACCTGACAGGCCTGATTAAGCGCCCGGCCATCAAAGTGACCCGCATCGCCACCGGCATCCCCGCCGGCAGCGACATCGAATACGCCGATGAAGTCACAATGCTGAAAGCAATCGAGGGAAGAAGAGAATTGTGAGGTCGTTGTTGTGTGCAGTTTATCTCGAACGAAGTGAGAGATCCCTACCGCGACGAAGAATCAGAAGTTTTCAATGACTCGCTTTCAAATTACCAGATTGTCAATCTTCAGATGCACCGATGCCCCGATATCCCGATGCCCCGATAAATTCATCCCCTCAGCTTCGCCAGCAAATCCTGCGGATGTACCGGTTTTGCCAGGATTTCAAACTCATGCCCCTCGAGTCGGGCTTTTTCCAGCAGATCGGCCGTCGCCGCCTGGCCGGAGAAGAGAAGGATCTTGCACTCAGGCAGGATTTCGCGGATGCGGATGGCAGCTTCAATTCCGTTCATGTCCGGCATGATCACATCGCTGATAATCAGGTCCGGCTTATGGGACTGCGCTTTGTGTACCGCATCTGTCCCGGTATAAACGGCTGAAGCATCAAATCCGCTCTGGTTTAGGATGATGGCGAGCGTATCCGCGATAACGCGCTCATCATCTACGACTAAAACTTTTGGTTTGGTGGATTGTCCATCCTTGGACATTCGAGGTCAGGCTCCTGTTACCAAGAGTGCATTTCAGATTATACGCGAGCGTCAGCTTTTTCCTGAGAGATCGTGCCGTAAATCTCAATTTCTTATGCAGTGGCGCTTCATGACGCACCTTAGTCGAGCTGCTACTGCGGGTGAAAGGTGTTGCTTTTGACGCGCGATCACCGGGGGCTCCCGACGCGCGCCGCATTTACCACAAGCAAAATTCTAAACTAACCAATTCAGCAATCACGACGAATGGCTAGTTCGCTTCATAGCTCTTTGCAGCGTCTTATCCAGAGCTGCTTTTGCTGAATTGTATTCATCTGTGCCGATTTTGCCATGAATCCGGTCGGCTTCCAGTTGGAACAGCTCTTCCTTCAGCGCCTCCAGCAATGAAGCCGAGTGGCTCTTAGGTTGCGCCAACGCAGCCACCTTTGAAGAGTTCCCCGCAGTATAGAGAAAAACCGCCCCTCCTATCATGAACAATGTCAGGATTCCCAGAAACCCCCACTGTCCATTGCTCAGCGGGTTAGGACGCTCGTTGGGAACTCCTAAACCGATGCCGGGACGGTTGTCTTCACCAGGCTGGCCCCCAGCTTGCTGGGCGTCATCCTGCTGCTGGGGAAGCGCTCCTTCTCCTGCAATTTCGAAGGCCAAAGATGGTTGTGCCGTGCCGGTGGCGGTGTGCACATCCACGCCTTTGATCTCCGGCGCCACAGGCCATTGATCGCCCGTCTGATATTGCGCTCCGGACGCCGGAGAAAATCGCAGCGACTTCGGCGTAATCACATAAAACTGGTCAACCGGTCCGGCGAATTTCGGATCGATTTTGAGCGTACCCGCATAATTAAGGGTGTAGACCACTTCAAAATGGGTCTTTCCCGGCATCAGCGGATACATGAACAGGTATTTGTTCTTCTCTCCCTCCACGGAGATCGGTGTCCTCTTCAACGGCATTGCTCCGGCCCTGAACGCTTCACCACTCTCCACCGTCGCGCCGTCAGGAAGATAAAAGCCGAAGTTCGGTTGCGTGCGTGGGGGGGTAGAATCGTTCGCCACATCGAAGACTTCAAAAACCTGGACCTGGTTGGCCCGCGCCTGGAAGACCATTGACTGGTCTACACGGCGAATCCCCGGCACCGTAGGCGCAGACTCGTAAACCGTAATCCCCACAGAGGTCGAGCCGCGGAAAACCGCCTGATGGTAATCGACGTTTTCATGACGAACGCGGACCGCGCGCAAAAACTGCGTATCCGGCAGCTGAAAAGTGAATTCACCATGGGCATTCGTTCTGGTGCGTGCCTCCTCCGCCATGCCTTTGTCCGGCCTCAGTAGGAGCACATCATCTCCGGCTGCAGGTTTTTTGGTAGTGCCGTTGGTAGCGGTCCCATGCAATGTAGTCTGCCCCCACGCAGCCACACACCCGGCAATAACCACCAGGACCGCAATCAGATGTTTGCATAACCGAACTCTAAAATATGACATTGGAATCTACCCGAGTACTAATTGCTAACAACCGCTCCTTCCAACTTCTCAATCTCCGCCAGAATTCGCGCCGCCTCCGCCTCCATGCCGCTGCGCATGGACTCAAAATCCGCCTCGGTAAATTTTCCCGCCTTGTGTTCAAAGTTCAGGTCGCGCAGGTTCTCATAAACCACGTCTTTGCGCTCGTAGAGGTAATTCAGACGGGTTTTCTCCACCGCTTCCTCACGGTCTGAGCTGGGGAAAAAGACGAAGGCATACAGCGCCACGGCAACCAGGCCGGTGAAGATGTAAACCGCCAGGTCAAAGGACGTCACAGATCGGTCTCCCTGCGAGCCTGTTGGCGAAGTGCATCCATTTGCGGGTCCAGTCCCATAGCCGGAACCGGTACTGCACGCTCCCTCCAGCGGCGGACGAGAAAGAACACCAGCACAAAAGCGGTCACAACAACCACGGGAGGCACTACCCAGATGGTCAATTCAAATCCGTGTGTTGCCGGCGAAACCACAACCGTCATCCCGTAGTTGCTCCGGAACCAGTTCAACACGTCTTCATCTTTGTCGTAGTTTGCCAGTGTTGTGTGCAGGTCCCCGATCATTTTGCTCGAGCTTGGGCACCCAACATGGTTGCATTGCAACAGCATCTGGTTGCAGCCACAGGAACACTGGATCTTACCGCCCAGGTTGCGATAACGCTCGCTCTCCT
>DATDGH010000780.1:0-6193 GCA_036522215.1 Candidatus Angelobacter sp.
GGAGATGGCCACCATCACCGCGCGGCTGCGCCACGATTTTCCGGAAGTCTATCCCGCCAACGGCGGGCTCACCTTCGCCATCACTCCACTGCTGGAGCAGGTGGTGGGTGGCGTGCGCCAGACTCTCTTTGTTCTGCTCGGGGCCGTGGGGTTTGTTCTGCTGATTGCCTGCGCCAACGTAGCCAACCTGCTGCTCTCGCGGGCGGTGGCTCGGCAGCGGGAGATCGCCGTGCGCACGGCCGTGGGCGCAAGTGCCGGCCGCATCGTTCGCCAGTTGCTGACAGAGAGCGTTCTGCTGGCGGTCTGTGGCGGTGCGCTCGGCGTGTTGCTGGCCATGGCGAGCGTGCACTGGATTCAGGTGCTGGGCCTCAGAAGCGTGCCTCGCCTGGGAGAAATCCGCGTCCGCGCCGATGCCCTGGCATTGACGCTGCTGGTTTCAGTGTGTTCGGGAATCCTGTTTGGACTGGCGCCTGCCTTTCGCGTCGCGCGCGTCGACGTGCAGGCCATGCTGAAGGACGCAAGTCGCGGCTCCAGCGGACGCGGCAACAACCTGCGGCAACTGCTGGTGGTCTTCGAGCTCGCGCTCTCCGTCATGCTGTTGATCGCTGCCGGTCTGCTGCTCCGAAGCTTTGCCCGGCTACAGCGAGTATCTCCGGGATTCAATCCGGCCAACGTCCTCACGCTCGAGCTCACCATGACCGGCGACCAATATAAGGACCCGCAGCAGGTGCGCGACGTCTACCGTCGGCTCTGGGAGCGGCTGGAACATCTGCCCGGAGTCACCGCCGCCGGCGGCGTCTCATCGCTGCCGCTCAGTGAGATGTTTGCCTGGGGGCCGATTACGGTAGAAGGCAGAGTGCCGCCTCCGGGCGAGAAATTTATCAATGCCGATGAGCGCCTGGTAGGCGGAGATTATTTTCAGGCCATGCAGATCCCGCTGCTTCAGGGTCGGCTGTTCAATGAGCAGGACACCGTCACCAGCCCGCAGGTGGTTCTGGTGGATGAGTACATGGCCAGGCAGCTCTGGCCGGGCAAGGACAACGCCCCGCTGGGCAAGCGCGTCAGCTTTGGCGACCTCACTCAGAAACCGGTCTGGGCAACCGTAGTCGGCGTAGTGGGCCGCATCAAGCAGGACGCGCTGGATTCGGAGTCGCGCATCGCGCTCTACCTGCCGCAGAGCCAGTACACCGGACGGGCGATGAATGTCGTCTTGCGCAGCCAGAGCAGCGATCCCGCGGCCCTCACGTCGGCGGTGAAGCGCGAACTTCACCAACTCGATCGCAATCTTCCCATGTATGGAGTGCGCACCATGCTGGAACGCGTGCAGGAATCGCTGGCCCGGCGCCGCTTCTCCATGCTGACGCTGGGCCTGTTTGCAGCGCTGGCCCTGGCGCTGGCCACCATCGGCATCTACGGCGTAATGAGCTACCTGGTAAGCCAGGGAACGCGCGAGATCGGCATCCGCATGGCCCTGGGCGCAACCCGAGGCGGCATCGCCGGCTTCGTGGTGCGTCGGGGAATGCTGCTGACACTCGCAGGAGCAGGTCTCGGGCTGCTGGGAGCATTTCTGCTCACCCGCCTGATGAGCAGCCTGCTGTTCGGCGTGGGCGATACCGATCCGCTGACCTTTATCGCTGTTGCAATTCTTCTGTCAGCCGTGGCCCTGGCAGCAAGCTACGTCCCAGCGAAGCGAGCCGCGCGGATTGATCCCATCATTTTATTGAGGTGTGAGTGAGGCAGCAATTAGATCGATCTCAAAAATCAGATTTGAAAGGGCACGGCTTCAGCGGGGGCCCCCGACGCGCGCCGCTTTTTGAGTGTGTTGGGGTGTGAGCCGTGCCCTGGAGTTTCTACGTTTCCGGGACTCTGCCGGAGCGGCGTGGAAGAGCACGGATTCATCCGTGCGTGTCGGTGCCTAAATTAAGATACCCCGGCTTTAGCCGCTGGGGGCAGGTCGAGTTCGAATCGTGGATTGGCGCTGGAATAGGCATAGTCTGACGGGTTCGCCACCAGCCGGGCCTGCACCGGATTCATGTGGATGTACGTTCTATGTCTTTGATAATCACTTTCATCGCGAACTCGATGATTTTCAAATCCTCGTTGCCAAATTTTCCGCTTCACCTCCAATTCTCTTGAACAGCGAAACGAAAAACCGCCCTTGAGAAACTGCAGGCATCGTTCCAGGGAGATGGTCATGGCGGGGGTAAGGAGCAAGTGCAGGTGGTCGGGCATAAGAACGAACTCATGCAGAAGGAATTTTCTTTGGCCACGATACTCATACATGGTCATGGGTTACGGTGGTGATGAAGAACATGCGTTCGAACATGGGGCGAGATTTTACCACCAGCGCTAAAGCGCGGCTTTTTCGCAAGACCAGAACGCACGGATAAATCCGTGCTCTTCCACGGCGAAATGTAGAAACTCCAGGGTAGGGCTTCAGCGGGGCCCCCCCTACGCGCGCCGCTTTTTGCGTGTGTTGGGGTGTGAGCCGTGCCGCTGCCATTAATGAAACTGCCGACTTCACAGCCCAAAATGGATTTCTGGAACCAGGGGGTCCTGAGTTGACAAAGCCCAGTCCCGAATTATCGAGCTCCCCGACCAATCTTTTCAATGAGTTACAACTGATTTCTGGTCTGCCGCCTACACCACTGTAGTCGATTTTGTGACGGTCATGCTTTTTCCGCGCATTAGAAGAAGCGTTCCGATGGGCCAACAATCGCCCTTAAGAGTTCAGAAGCCTTGCACCGTCTTTTCTTAGCACCAAAATCGCGAATCCCTCGACAGCGTCACGCAAGTCTGCGTCCGAAATCTCCACGAAAGCGAACGAGCAATTTTTTATCACCCATTGCTTCACGTCAGCACCTGGGGTAATTCCGTAAGCCTTGCTTACACTCCGTCGGAAGGTGCTCGTGGACATTTTTTGATCGCCGCCACAGTGCTCTTCGCAGATTCGCCGCTTTAGATGATGCGCTTTGCCGACGTAAATTATCTGTCCGTCTTTGTTATAGATGAGATACGCACCCGGCGTTCGTGGTATATCAGGGAGTTCGCATCGAGGCGACGCAAGCAGAGCCTTGCACAACTCTTCAACCTGAGTCACGGCGCTCTCAATTCGCGGCATTTTGATGTCTGACTTCGCGGCAACGGCAACAGTCATGCGCAAATTATTATTTTGAAAATTTCCAAATTAAGAAGATGGCAACCACCAAGGCGACGCCTCCGAAAATCCAGCCTCGGACTTCTTTGCGCGTTTGCAAAATGTCAGCCCAACTTGCGCCATTGAGCATCCGTTTGATTTCTACCACGTTCGGACGCGCTTTAGGGTCCGGCTGGCATCCGGCAGCAATAATTTCGCGAATTTTGGGTGCGCGCGTATAGCCTTCGGCGGTAGGGTCAATACGCTGACCTTTTTGTGGTTTGCGGCCCGTGAGCATTTCGTAAAGCGTTGCGCAAAGGGCATACACGTCGGCAGCGCGAGACATGGGACCTCCCGCAACGATTTCGGGCGCAGCATATCCAGCCGTACCGCCTTCGTTTTGCGGGAAAACCATCGAGAGGCCAAGGCCATTTCCAGAAGGGTCTCCAAACTTCAGGTGTCCGTCGTCCGTTACAAAGATGTTTGCTGGCTTGATATCGCCGTGAGTTCCTACGGCATTGTGGATGTTCGAAAGATGCTGTGCAAGCTCCAGCGCGACTTTGTGGAGGTGAGTGTCATCGAGCCGACCGGCAAATTGGCTGAGCGTACCGCGCCGGAAGTATTCCATGATGTACCACGGCTGTTCGGCCTTAGTGTCCCATCCGAAAAGACTCACCATTCCAGGGATTTTTCGGGCAAGAATTCGCACTTGGTGGGAGAAAACCCTTCGTGCATGCGGGTCTCTATGTTCGCGCAGAAGCTTCACGGCGACAAATCCGCCGTTGTCGCTCCGATCAGCACGAAATACATTTCCGTATCCACCTGCTTGAATGAATCGAAGGTTAACTGCTAATACCGTGGCGCTCACCGCGACCTCCTAGCGAGAGCATAGCCCATGCGAAACAGGGCATAGAGAAATGCACCCCGTTCACTGTTGGCCGCTCGTTTTATGGCTTCAGGTGTATGTCCGGCTCGCATCGCGGCGTCAAGCGCGAGATAGAGATCGCGTGTTGGGCCGGAGGGACTCGAATGACCGCCTTCCCATCTGTTGACACTTGCGAACGATACCCCGAGCAGGCGGGCCATGTGCTCTTGGCTCAGGCCTAGCCTGCTTCGGATGGACGTTAATTCACCTGAATCCAGCATTTACTCTGGAATAAGGATACGCTTGAGGCAGGCAAATACCAAGTGTTATAACAGAGGTTATAAGTCGGCATCAAAATTGCTCATTTTGTTAAGTATATTATTGCCCTTTTCCCCATGACTTTTTCGCAAGTTTTCAAATTTTGCCAGATGCGGTTCGGGACCAGGGGGTGGGAGGTGTCAAATTGAGCCGTTTTGCGGGCGTGAGCGCAGCGGGAGCCCGCAGGCTAAATCCCGGCGTGCCGGGATCCTCTCTCCCCGACCAATTAAAAAGCTGCGCACGTGCTAAAAGATTACTTGTGCTACCTCTTGTGATTCTGAACGACGGTGCTGTTTACCGAAGTAAAAGAATCTAGATCTCCTGACCTTTCAACAATTTACAGTCAATTCTCTTGTCTCTGGTCTCTGCCCTCAGCGGTGTAGGCGATTTTGAGGCTGCGGGAACCCCAAAGAACAAAAATGCCATTCGCTCGGAACGCCACCTGCTTTAAGATTGGGAAGACGGTCCAGAAGATGGACGCGAATGAGCTGAAGGTAGGAGAATTAGCGTATGCAAGATACAGAAAATACTTCACAAGTCAAAAAAGAGATTCTTGAATACATCAGAAAGCGCCGCTCCCAAGGTGCCGATGATGACAGTATAAAAATTGAAGTCAAAACGAGGCTCTTAGCAGTTAGCAATGATGACGCGGTTGTGGCTTCGTATCTCCAATTGGCATGAAGCTGTTTGGCCTCCGTTTAACCCAAAGCCGGTGGCGTTATTTTTCTCGGGAATAGATAGCACGATGACAACCACTTTCCAGATTTGTTTGTTGCGCAAGGCAACACTTTTTTCATTTCCCCAAAGGGCTCAAAATTCCTGCGACATCCAAGTTGTCGAAATTGAATCGGGTGCTTCGTATAGCCGAGGAATTATCTTCAAAAGAGCGATTGGACTCTTGGAAGGAGATTGCGGCATATCTCAACCGGACTGAGCGGACGGTAAGTCGATGGGAGAAGAAGGGTCTTCCGGTACACCGGATACCAGGAGGCAAGAAGCAAGCCATTTTTGCTTATAAGCAGGAGTTGGATGCATGGCTAAGGGACGGCAATGAAGCCACCGTAGTAACGGAGACTAAAAAAGATAGTGACGCACCCGCCGAGAGCACCGGCGTATTGGCGTTCGATAAGTGGGCAGGCAATTGCGACTGGCGCCAAACCGTTTTCACAAAAGCGCCGACTCGAAGCCCACCTTCATGCCACGTTCATCGAGCAGGGTTACTGTTTCAATGCAGATGCATGGAGTTTCCCTGATCTGCCTCTCCTCGGCTATCATAACCATCACATTTATCACGACGTTACTGGGTGGCATTCGTTCGAGCTGGTGCTTTCAAGAATAGAAAAATATTGATTACGTCGAGCTTTGGAATGTGCAGCAGAAATCCCTCACGAGTGGTTCGAAGATGGCGGCGAGAGTCTGTTTTCCTTGATTGAGACGCTCCATCGTCCATGCTCGATGGTCCGCGATCTCATTTAGGGGTTCCGTAATTCGAGTTGCAGTCCGTTTCCTGGGTGGCCGAAGAGCGTGGTGTTTCATTCCGAGAATGACCTTGGCAACTCACGACGCATTAAGCTTGCCCTGGTAACCTGACGGTAGCATAATCGAGCGGCCGAAAATGCACTTCTGGCAGCAATTCCTGACACTAATTGGCGGTTTTGCTATTTTTGCGACAGCTATAAGCTGGCTTGTGCGCGTGCTGATCTCCCACTTCCTCTCGAAGGACTTGGAAAACTACAAGAGCAAACTTTCGCTTCAGACCACTCAGGAAATCGAACGCTTCAAAGCAAATCTAACCATTCTCACAGCTGAACACGAACTGAGATTTGGAAAGCTACAAGAAAAACGAGTGGAATTCTTAGCTGATCTACGCACTT
>DATDGH010000781.1:0-5016 GCA_036522215.1 Candidatus Angelobacter sp.
AAAATGGCCACTGAAAAGACCGATAAGAACAGGCAAATCGCCGGAGCCAGCGGAGCCTCGTTCCCCGGAATGCCCGCCCCGATTAACGATCGCGAAGACTACGAGCGCGAAATGGCAGCCTTGCCACCGGAGCAGCGAGAGCTAACGGAAGAACTGACCCGGTATGCGGACACCTGCCAATATTTCGAGACGCAAAGCATGGACGTACCGCCTCATCTTCTTCGCGCGGTCGCAGAGGTATCCGCTCTCCCGGCTTCCGAAGGTGCCGCTAGAATGCGGCAAATAAACGACGCGCTCATGGAGTACCTGCACAGTGTTAGTGACGATCCTAAGCTTCGGATGTAACTGGTGGAGACGATTCGGGAGTGACCCCGAAGATCGCTTTCGCTACACGAAGCACGCCGCTTTTTACAACTCAACCGGCGTCCAATGCGGCAAAAAGATCAGGCGGCACTGGGTGATTCCCGGACTGATTCGCTTCAATGGCGCGCGCAATTTTGCGACTCAAGACGTCAATCGGTACGTGGGAGGAACCTTCCGTTGCACCGAACCGGTCGTGGCCTTCGGAGGGAACCGAGTGGTTTTCAATGAAAGGGTTACCGCCGCCGCTGGCTCAGATTTCTTCCTGGTCGTGGTCACCAATAGTCGGTTTGGCGTGCTGGATTTTGCGTCCGACTGGACGGCGAAGGGCGCCCACGCCATCGCGGCGAGTCAGCTCCGTCAACAACAAGAAGCCATGTTGCTCATGCGGATTGGGGATTGGGTCGAAACCGCTGTGGGCCGTTGGTATCTGAAACCAACGGATCAGTTGCGGGTTGGAGCCACCCTGCAACTGTCCGACAGCGGCGAATTCTGATCGGGTAAGGCTGACAAATGCGATATGCCAAAGGGAGTCTGGTAATAAGCCGTGAGCGTGACATTCCACTCCTGCGCCAGGTCCGCAATTCCAAATTTGTCAGCCAGTCGCAGTTGTTCGAATACAGCAGACTCGGCGGCTTTGACCATGACAAGGACAGCTTCAATTGGCGTCTGAGAAGACTGCGTAAGTCCGCACACGTCGGTGTCTGCAGTGATGTGAGCGGTGTCGGTTCGGCAGTCTATCGGGTTACCAAGAAAGGCCTCGCGCTGCTCGAACACCATGGAGAGTACTCGACGGTCTTAAATTCGAGTACCGAGCATTTGCCGCACTCTTCCCAGGTTTTTCACGCCCTGGAACTGAACGAAATCAATCTGGCTTTGGCACGTCGGAACCTCCTAGCCGGTTGGCAATCGGAGATCGAGGTCGCGTCATTCAACACGATTTCACGCTCGCCCTACCAAAAAGACTACGACGCAATCGTGACCGTATGGTTAGGTGATCGGGCGGCGCGCTTTGCATTGGAATACGAGCGATCCCTAAAGAAGTTGAAGCAGTATGAACGGATTCGCCTTGCCCTGGAAGCTGAACGCGAACTCGACCTAATACTGTATCTAACTTCCGGACCCGAAGTTTTGGTTCCTCTGTTCCAAGAGCTTGGCTCCGCCAACAAGAAGGTAGGATTCGCTGAAGCCAAGAGTTTCGAGCAAAGTCTACTCGAGACGAGTGTGATCTGCGCGGGCTCAGTATCTGTACGCCTGCGCGACTTGCTCTAGCGCGCGGCTGTGTTTTGCGTCCCCTTTGCCTTTTTCTCTCCCTCTTTACCGCGTCTTTACGGCATCTGCCCGCCATCGGATTGCGTTTTTCACCCGCCCCAGAACTGCTAGTGCGTCAGTAACTTCCGCGCCGACTACCCTTGTCCTTTTGCCCAAGTCTAGAGTGACTGCTAAACGGCCCAAGTAGAAGTGACCACTGAGGTCAGTACGTCGGCGCTGCCATCTGTGTATTTAGCCGATCTGAGTTCGTAACAGATCCCCTCGCTGATGCAGGCCCATTGCGGCGTATTCAGTCAAGGGCTTACCCGCCCCATCGTCGTTCGGTTGGCCTGTGGCGTTACGCCCTGCGGGAGTTGCGATCAGTGCACCATCCTCGTGTTGCCACAACCCCACGCGTCACCGCTGCCGGCCCGTATCTAGCTCTCTGAGTCAAAGAACTAGGTCCTACCTGCGCACAAGTCAGCACGGTGAGTGCTGTTGTCACTCGGCTGCCACGGCTCCGTGTTCCACCGCAAGACAATTTGCACAACCATGCGTGCGTCGGAAGACTGTTTCGGCAACACGTAACCGTCGGAGCCAAGAGACTGGTTTTGTCCCTTCCCCAACGCTCTTGCCTTGCTTTTTGCAGGCGTTTGGCTGCCTGACTGAAGCTTGGCGAAGGTTCGAAAGCGCCCCTAAGGGCTGGTGTTCGCGGGAGAAACGCGAAGCCCGCGTGCGATTCGCACACGGACCGCGACTTGTTACACGAATTGCTCTTAGTGCCCACCGCTGAGGGAACCGGAAATCGGAGACGCCCATGTGAAGCTCGCGGCATTTGAAGGTGTCCACGACCACGTTAGCCCCTGTGCCAACGGATTGGAGTTGTTTTCTTGGTCATAAATCGATGTGACGACCAGGTTAGTCCCAAAATTCACACCCGATCCACCCTGCTTGGTTGTAAACTGCGCCAGCCATACGCCGTTCCCGCCCAATGTGGCCGTAACTGGTGAATTCGGATCATTGTTGAAGGCATCGACAATGGCCTGGGCGATGGCTTGGGGCGTACCCGGGTCGGCGCTCAAGCCGTAAAAGCCTAATCCGTTGTAGCTTACAGTTTCGGTTGTGTTGTTGATTGTGACTTGAAATGTTCCGAAATCGCAGTTTGGCCCAGTGTCGGTGGAGGTACAAGTAACATTTCCTGTGATGCCCAGGGCGCCAGTGGCCTGGGACGAACCAGTTATGGTGACGGCCACACTATTCGAGGGAATTCCATTGGCGACGACCTGCAACGTACTGGCACCGCTCTCAGTGTTACCAGGCACATCAAACTGGGTCGATACCGTAGCCGTTCCAGTAGCCACGGCCATGGTACTGTGTCCGTGGGTTTTGGCATAAAACACATGTCCGGAGGCGTTGTTGGTAATACGAACCAATGGGTAATTCGTGGCCATCTGGGCATCATCTCCGTACATGCCCCCCTGCGACAGCCCGTTGAACTGAGTGCCGGAAATTGCATTGTTCGTACTGCTAGGCTTTAACGCGGTGGCGACGGCAGTGATAGTGGGCCGCCAGGCATTCTGGAAGGCCCCGCCGGGGGTATAGATTTGGACCGTTGATGACTGGTCGGTGAAAAGGATTTGGCCCGTGGGAAGGACCAGCATGCGCCCCTGAAATGAAGTTCGGCTGGCGGCGTTTGCTGGCGCTGGAACCGAAATCAGGCTTGTGCCATTGAACTCGAAAAAGTGGGTACCGTTCTGGAATACCCCGGGACTAGAGTCGATGAGGACATTGCCGCTGGGCAACAGGGCTGCTGGCCCATCAGCAACGTCAAGTCCACTGGGAAACGTCGGCCCGGCCGACCATCCGCCCGTAGTTGGATTGTAAATTGCCGTATCAGAGGTGCCGCCTGTAGCGAACACGGTTCCGCCAGGACGCAGAACCGCGGGGCCAATTTCGAGATTCGGGCTGCCATCGGAGAGCGCAACGATGGTGCTGCCGGCGGAGGACCAGCTTCCCGTGGATGGGTTGTAAAGCTCAGAGTTGGTGCCGTTTTGGGTATCAACGGCCAGGACCTTGCCGTTGGGTAACAGCGTCCAACCCTCTTCTGTGTTGGAATCAGCTTTGCCTGAACCGGTGGCCGTCCAGGTCAGTGTGGATGCGTTCAACAGGTACTGGGCGGTTTGGAAGCAACAGAGCCCCACCATGAAAGTCCCATTGGATAGAACAACACTCTGAGCATCCCCAATCTCCGTTATGCCGCTTGGCGGTGAGATGGATGTCCAAGAGTTAGTAACGGGATTGTAGATGGCTCCCAACGATGTTTCGGCACCTCTCTGGTTTCCGTTGTGCTCTCCTCCCTCGACCACCACCCGTCCATCAGGCAGGACTGCCGATGCATAGAAAAGCGGTGCGTAAACTGAGGGCATGGTGGCCAGCAGTGACCATGTGCCATTCACATAACTGCCCGTATTGTCAGGAGTGAGTCGCGACCAATTTCCAGTGGCGAAACCGCTGCTTTGCATTTGTTGCACCATCACAGTGCCATCGGTCAAAAGCAACGCAGTGCCGACAGGGACACCTGGCTGGTTGTTTAGCGACCTCCAACTTTGTGCTCCAGCTAGCGACGTCAGTGTGAACAGCAGAGCGAAGGCGCATACGAGTGTCCGGCTCTTTACAGACAGACACTTGTGGTCATGAAAGATGAACCATGATGCATCATACGAATCTAGTCTTTCCGGCGTTAAGTTGCTGATTGAGTGTGAATTGCGTTGTAGGATGTGTACCGTATGAACTCCATTCCGGCCACCGGTTGAACAGAAAAGCCCTGGCCTGTGTCCATCGGGCGGTCAGCAGACAAGTAAGTACCAGCGGCGCCCAGTGATGTTGCGCCCCGGCTTTGCCCAGCAAGTCCTTCCTCAATTTGATTGTTGGTGCACACTACTCCTCCAAAGCCCAATTGGGACTATCGACTGCCCTCTGCCAGCCGGTTGATACCACCGTCGAATTCGGCTATCGAAACAACGGCTTCTAAGGGTTAGTGAATTCAGATTGCAAATCGTTACAGCAAAAAAAGTCGTGAGTATGACGGAGGAAGGTGGCGGTTTCAACTCGAATGGCGAGATTAGAGATTCTTAAGACTTGGTGGACATTTGCACGCTAGCTTGGTTTCCGCGGATCAAAAAGCGCCATGGTTTCTGGCGCTCCGATAAGAATTTGAAATTGATTGCTTAAGGCAGGACGTAGCGCCTGCCACCCGTGGCCTCCAACCCCCCCGCACTTGCTGGCCCGCCAGTTTCTGGTAAAAACGTTCGGCTTATCTGTTCTTGTGGTCCAGCCGCAGGTTGCCGCACTCTCCTGTCTCCAGGTCTACAAAACTGATTTGCTGAAAGCTCGGGTGATAATCAC
>DATDGH010000782.1:0-5547 GCA_036522215.1 Candidatus Angelobacter sp.
AACTGCGGCAGCTCTGCGCGACCAACGGCGTAGGAACGCGTTTGCTGCCACGTAAACAACCGGCCAATAGATAACAAACTGGAGCAGCCGTATTGGCCGGCTTTGCCAGATCCACCGCCACCTGTATAGCTTCAGCAACAGCCCCACTCCCGGTGTCTGGATCGTCATCACCGCCACAGTTGTTATCGCCGCCATCCACGCGACGATGCGGAGCGATAGCCGGAGCCTTGGCGAAGCTGCGCTTTGCCGCAATCCCCATAGCGATGGCAACACCACCAGGATTCCCTGCACCATCAGCGGAAAAATTCGAAAGAAAATAGAGACAGGAACGGGAGCCTGGCCAGCCACAAAGTGCAGACCAAACGCGTGCTGCACATAGCGCGAGTAATAGGCCAGATATAGAGGCGCCCCGAGAACTACTCCGAACAGCAACATCAGACCAAACAGAAGGCTGTTCATCTGCACCATCCGGCGTGATGCCGCCCCCAGCACAAAGCCGCTGGTCCAGGACAAGCACGCAAGGGTTAAAGACTCCAGCAAGACGATACCCACAACGTGGACTAACTCATACCAGAACCCCACATTCTTCAGCAGGTCCCAGTTCCAGTTGTAGGCGTACATCCAGACATAAACCGCAGTTTCATCCGCCGTGAATTTGGAGGCGAGAGAGAGCAGCATGCTGAGTGGCACAATCAGGCACACCAGAGTAAGCCAGGGCTTCCAGTGCACCCACGCGGCCGCCTGCCGCCGGACGACCAGGCCCAGCACATCATGCAGCGCGTGCCGGCCGCTTGCGCCTGATTCCGCCAGGTCGCCGCGTACCGCCTCTCGTTCCTTGGCATCCAGCGTTCGCGATACAACGTCTACCAGCCACCAGCAGATTTTGTTCATGGACGCCCTCTCTTGTGCAGCGCGTCCCAGGAGACACCGCGGCTCGCACGAGTCACAGTCCGGTAAAAATCGGCTGCTGCCTTGATACCCTTTCCGGTCACGCGGATCATTCGCTTGGACCGCCCGCCACGTTCAGGCGTGGCGTCGCCCATCCAGGTCTCGACCAGGCCCTTGGCCTCCACACGGTCCAGGGTGGTGTAGAGCGCGCCCAGGGAGCAGCGACGGCGCGTGGCTTGTTCAATTTCCAGGCGAATCGCAGCGCCATAGGCATTCGTCCCCAATCGCACAGCCGCACTCAGCAATAGATATTCGAACTCGCCAATCATTTGTCATACATTGTGATTATAATCAGCGGGAATTGTCAAGATGGGCGACTCCAATAAATTGTCGCGTAAGGAGCGCACCAATAAAAAAGGCCCGCCAAACCTGCTGGCGGGCTTTCTCAGGCGCCGAAAATCAAAAAATCGTTAGTGTTTGAAAATCCTCACTTAAGGTTTGCGACGGTGTGAGTTTCGCGGAAAGGAAGGACCACGATGGCCTGCTCAATGATTGGCTCATTGAATCCGGCCAGACGCGCAGTCATACCCGCCGCCTGCTGTTTGGCCCCGGCTTTTTCGTAGCCCACGGCCAGGCCCCGCATGGAGAAGGGATTTCTGCTGTCCTCTTCGAAGTTTGAGATGGCTTCATCATACTTGCCTTGCGCCAGCAGCGTGGCTCCGGTGGCGCCATGGAACGAGGCCTGCACCACTTCATCGGGATTGCTGTGGGCAAGCTCTTCAAGGCGTTTCAGGGTGGCGGCCGCCGCGTTCATGTCTCCGTTCTGGACGGCCAGGTCGACGCCGGTTCTCAGGATGGAGGCGAACTCCTGGTCCAGCAGCGCCTGCGGCACTTTATGGTTCTCATGCACCGCGGACTCAGCCTGCTTCAGCCACTTGGCGCTGGCCTCTTCCGTTTTCTGATACAAGGCCATGCTGCGATAGGCTTCCGCTTCCAGGTTGGCAAAGTCAGCGTTATGGGCCTGTTCAGCAGCCTGCTGAAATGCGGTATCTGCGCTGCCCGGATTACCTTCTCGCACGTAGGTTGCGGCGGATTGCAAGGACCACAGGACGCCTTGAACTTTGGTTCCGTTGTGAATGGCTGTAGCGTATTCCGCGCGCGCCCGGGCCTCATTGCCCATCAGCGCGTAGGTATCTCCCAGGCCGAGCTGCGACTCAATGAAAGTCGGATCGATCTTGAGCGAGGCGTGGTAGTGGGTCAACGCATCGTCATAGCGGCCGGCCATGCGCGAAAGCTCCGCGTAGGAATCCTGGGGGTTGGCTTCGTTGGGAAGAAGTTCTGTGTACCTCTTGATGTGTTCGAACGCTTTTTCGAAGTTGCCGACCCGCGCGTAGCAATAGGCCACCTCGTTCCAGGGATCGGCGAATTTAGGATCGAGCTTGATGGCCCGTTCAAATACCGGAATGGCTTTGGCCGGTTCATCCTGCGCCAGCAGCAACCACCAGCCTGCCACCCAGGCCAGGTGTTTATCGTGTTTATAGTTCGCCAGCGCTTCGTTCATGGCCTGGATGGCCGGAACCATTCGGCCTTTGCTGCCGTCGGCCAGCCAGTCAATGATGAGCTGCTCTTCCGGCCCCGCCAGCTCTCTTGCTGCCAACGCTTTTTCGCGCTCCGCCACCTGCTCTGTCGGGTCCTGCGCGAAGTAAGCAAGAAATATATGGGCCAGCGCAAAATTCGGATCGGCCTGGGCTGCGTTGCGCCAATTCTGCAGGCCCGCCTGAATGTGCAGCGTCTCCATTTTGGCCAGGCCTTCCTCAAAGAAGGCGCGCGCCTGAGCTGACTTGGTGGACATCTGCATGCCGCCGGATTGCCGCTCGGCTGAAGCCGTAAGCGCAACCAGTAACAGAGCAATGGTGAAAAGTTTGAAGCGTGTGGGGGCCATCTCGATTAATTCTCCTTAAGGCTGTGGCTGTGCTCCCGCTGGACGCTCGTCGCCCTGCGAGGCGAAACTTAGCGATTAGAACTAGTTAAGACTGAAGTCAGAGGGAGGACAAGGTTACAGTAGTAATGCTTCAGTTCACCAACAACCATGCTGCCGGCAATGGAGACCTGGGGATGTAGCGTGAGCGATAGGGCCACTTGCTATCGCTCACAAATGGCCCCTATTATGAGCGATAGGAATCGCGCTTATCGCTCATGAAATGGAACTGGCAAAGACCGGATTGGCCCAATTTCAGATGGGACAGCACCCGGCTGACCCGGGCGGAGCAGGAGTTCCTGGTGGGCGGAGGAATGCTCGCGGGAACCGTTAGGCACCTGAGTGGAGAGCAGCAGGAACAACTTGCGGTTGAGGCCATGAGCACAGAGGCGGTTACAACTTCAGAGATTGAGGGCGAAATCCTGGATCGGGCCAGCGTCCAGTCCTCTATCCGCAAACAGCTTGGACTCACCTCCGATCCGTGGCAGGCCATGCCTGCCGAAGAAGGCATTGCCGAAATGATGGTTGATCTCTACCGCTCCTCGATGGCGCCAATTTCTGACGAGCTATTGTTTCGCTGGCACCGGATGTTGATGAGGGGAAGACGCAATCTTGTGGACATCGGCCGCTATCGGCGAAGCAAAGAGCCGATGCAAGTCGTGTCCGGCAGACTGGACAAACCAAAGGTGCACTTTGAAGCGCCCGCTTCATCCCGAGTGCCATCCGAGATGGCGCAATTCATCGAGTGGTTTGAGCGCACGTTTCCGGGGAACAAAGAAGCTCTGCCAGGGCTCACCAGAGCGGGCATGGCCCACCTCTATTTCGAATCCATCCATCCCTTTGAGGACGGAAATGGCCGCATCGGGCGGGCGCTTGCGGAAAAATCCCTTTCCCAAAGTTTAGGCCAGCCAGCTCTTACGGCGCTGGCCGCGACCATTCTTGTCCACCAGAAGGGCTACTACAGCGCGTTGGAGGCAGCAAACCGGCAAAACGAAATCACAGCCTGGCTGGCGTGGTTCGCCGGGATCGTGATTGAAGCGCAACGCAGAACGCTTGCGCTGGTTGAATTCCTGATCGATAAGACGCGACTTTTGGACCGCCTCAAAGGCCAGCTTAATGAACGACAAGAGCAGGCGCTGCTCCGCATGCTCCGCGAAGGCCCAGACGGCTTTAAAGGTGGAATGAGCGCGGGCAAGTATGCGGCCATTGCCGGCGCATCTCCGGCAACAGCAACCCGCGATCTGGTTGATCTGGTGGAAAAAGACGCCTTGGTTCGCGCGGGCGAGCTGGGGCACGCGCGATATCACCTCAATCTCCAATTACGGCGTGTAAAGCGGGTAGTGATCAACCAAGAAGGTGAACTCTTGGAATCATAGCTGCTTAGTTTTTATCCTTTTGCGCCACCAGGGCCTTGCGGAACTCAGGTACCACGACGGCCTGTTCGATGCTGGGGTCGTAGTAGCGCGACAACCTGTCCGAGGTCCGGCGCGCACTTTCTTTGTCCCCAATCTTGGTGTAAGCGATGACCAGCCGCTGCATGGAGAACGGATTCTTGTCGTCCTCCTCCAGATGGGAAATCGCTTCCTGGTACTTGCCCCGGGCCAGCAGCATGGCGCCAAGTGCGCCGTTGTAGGCGAACTGGACCAGCCCACTGTGGTTTTCTGAGGCCAGCACGCCCAGCCGCTTGATCGCCGCCTCGGCTGTAGCCATGCTGCCATCATGGACAGCGCGGCCGGCGCGAGTGCGCAGAATAAGCGCCAGCTCCTGCTCCTCAGCCGCCTTGCTCATGGGATGTGGCTCGCTCAACACGGCCTCGGCCCGCTTCAACAATTCCATCGCCTTGGCATTGTCTTTCTGATACACAGACGTCATGCGATACGCCTCTGCTTCCAGCGTTCCCACATCTTTCTTGTGCGCCTGTTGGGCAACCGCCTGATAAGCGACGTCTGCATTGGCAAAGTCGCCTTCGCGGGCATAGGTTGCGGCCGACTGCAAAGCAAAATTGATGCTGTCTACGCGCGTGGTAGCCTGGGCGATGGCAACGCCATATTCTTCCCGCGCCTTGGCTTCGTCACCCATCAGCGCGTAAGTATCTCCCAGTCCCACTTGCGATTCGATGAATTTCGGGTCGATCTTGAGCGATGCGTGGTAGTGCGCCAGAGCATCCTCAAAGCGTCCGGCCATGCGCGAGATCTCCGCCAGTGAGTCCTGGGGATTGGCTTCGTTGGGAAGCAGTTCGGCATAGCGCTCCATATCGGCGAAGGCCTTATCGAAATTTCCCAAGCGTGCGTAGCAATATGCCGCCTGGTTCAGCGGATCGGCAAACTTCGGATCAATCTGGTTGGCACGCTCAAACAGCGGAATGGCCCGCTCCGATTCACGTTGGTTCTCCAGCCATAGCCCGGCGAACCAGGCGAGATGTTTGTCCTGGGGAAAGCGGCCCAGGGCTTCGTTCATGGCTTCAATTGCAGGAATCCATTGACTGCGATTGGCATTGGCGATCCAGTCAACAATCAACTGCTCTTCCGGCCCGGCAGAATCCCGGGCAGCAACCGCTTTCTTGCGCTCCTCTACCTGCTCCTCCGGGTCGCGCGAGAGCATGGTAAGAAAAATGTGAGCCAGGGCAAACTGTGGATCAGACTGCGTTGCCTTTCGCCACTCTTGCAACGCTGCTTCCCAAT
>DATDGH010000783.1:0-5178 GCA_036522215.1 Candidatus Angelobacter sp.
GTTCTGACTTGTAAGGCTCCGTCCCCTGATCAGCGTAGACCACCGTCTCCCCGGTTTTCGATTGGGACCGCTCCTGCCTGGCTTCGTCGGCCCGTTTATGCGCCTCTTCATAGCGGCGCACCAGTTCGTCGAGTGAAGTAGCAGCCTTAATGTCCTCTTTGGGTTTATCAAACTTGTCCAACACAGACACTCGCGGCTCAAACCACAGCATGTAAGCATGGCGGATGGTCTGTGAAATCAACGCCAGAAGTGCAAGCACAACAATAGTCTTTTGCAGACTCTTCATGGAGTGTCCTCCTGTCGCTGCTGCTGTTGATTGTCTTCTGGTATTCAATCACAAATTTTAGAATCGCAAATCAAAATTGTTTCTGTCCTCCGCCGCCGCTACCGCCAGAATCCAGGACCATGGCAAGCATAGAAGCAATCGAATTTCTTGTACCGTCCTTGTTAGTGATCGTGGATGTAAGAATCGAATAGATTCGTCTCCGCGTCCTTCCTGTCCTCTGTGGTTAAAGCTCTTGGTCTGAGCCAAAGGCCAATTTGCTAGTGGCGGTTTTTTCTAGCATTAATCAGCGCCAATTTCACCACTCCTCTTATCCCCATCGGTACCCGTGGAGCTGAACCGAGTTCCTTCTCCCTCAATAGCGCATCCTGAAAGCGAATCATGCGCGAGGTGACATCCTCTTTCGGAATGTTACTGATCGCTGCCTGTGCCCTCATCTCCGGCGTTTGATTCGCCGGCTCCAAAAATGCCGAGACGATATACTTCAAACAGTCCCGCAGATGATTGTCCTTGTCCACGATTTTCTCTGTGGGATTCCTGTTCACAAGCTGCCCCGCTGATAGCTCTTCCCTCCGCGCGCGTTTCAATTCCCATAGCAGATTCGGACAGCCATCATTGTGTACTCCGTACACTGGCCGGCCAATCTCCCGCATGGATCGCGGACACACAATCTTCAAGGTCGGCATCCTGTCGTCCAGATCAATCCAATGCTTCAGAATCCGCTCCATCCCAGTTGACTCAGCATTGCTGAGCGCGGGAATCAGGTTCGCAATACCCTCTTCTATATAAAGGTCGGCTATCGCTTTGAAACTGCCATCACTCTGGGCTTGGGTCTTATAGAAAATCGAAGGGTCGGCATACGCCTCTGCGCCAAGAAAACCGTTCAACATCGCCAGATGTGGCCGGTGTTCTTTAGGGCTCAATCCCGGCTGGTAATACTCGCGCAGGATGTACAAGACGCCATCCTGATCCATGGCTGCCACCAGTGCCGCTGTAGGATTGGCCTTCCCATGATCGAAACCAGCGATGCGCTTCCAATGTGGCGAAGGCTGAAACCCGGATTCCTTAGGATCAATCAGGATCTGCTCGGTCCACCGGCTCAAAACCTCAGCGAACAGCCGCTCGCCGCCTCCGGCCTCGTGAATGATCTCCTGCTCGCGGTCCCAGGTGCTTTGTGAGCTGTACTTCTTGCGCTCGCCTTCCATCCATTTCGGATTAACGGAGGGATCACGTTCACGGTCGGCGCTGTAGTGGATGCGAAACACTATCCCCTGAGGCGCCCACTTTTCCGTCATGCCCCGCACCAGCTCCTTGCCTGCAATGGCGGAACTGCAAACGTCGGCAAACCATCCCGGCCCGGCAGAACTCAGGGCAACAATCTTCTGGCACACTGGCACGGCATTGTTATAAGAATCAGCCGCCTCGGGCATGAAGGCAGCTTCATCCATCAGCAAGCCCCAGGGATGGTAAGACCGTATCTGGTCGGCCCCGCCAGGAATGGCGATGATGCGGCTGCCATTGGCGAAGGCCAGCTCTCCACTCGCCTGGACTCCCTTGCTCAGGGGATATGCCTTGCGGATCGCCTCGTCTGATTGCTCGTACAAAATCTTGGCGTAGCCCACTAACTCGCAAGCCTTCTCCAATTTTTGCGATTGGAATAAGACTTCGCGTCCAGGGGTGGTCATGGCGGCATGGGTAAACAGCCCCACCGAAAGCCATGAGAGCATCATGTCGCGTGACTTCTCAATAAAGAGGACTGGCTCTTGTTGAAACCCGTCAGACAGCGGGCGGAAGTAGTGTTTGGCCGGCAGTGGACGGTAAGGCGAAGATGCCCCCGCTTCCCGCCAATGTGAGTCTTTAGTCCTGGTATATTCCTGCATCCACACCAGTGGATGGGAGACCATCTCCGCAACCATCGTCAGTTTTTTGGGTTGAGGTTCCGGATTTGCTGCCTGCTCGTCCTTCTCTTTTGCATCCTCTTGCACCTCGGGCTGTGGCGCAGCGGACCTTGGAGGTTTGGCGGATGGAGTGGGCTTTGACAGTTGCTTGGCGAGATTTGCCGCCAGCAGTTGCTCATGGGACGAGGCGGGATTATCTTTCGTCGGTTGTTTTGGTTTCGTGGACTTCGTCATTCACTTGATCTCCGGGTTCAGGGAAGTAGCCATGGTCGGCGAAGAACTCAGCTTCAGCCTGGGTTTTGCCTTGAAGCAGGCGGGTCAACTCGGCGGCGCGAGTAATGTGGCCATCGAGGAATACGGCGAGAGCCTGTGCGGCCTTGAGCTGGGTGGGAAAGCTGGGCTGCGTTTGAGGAGAAGACGGATTAGCGAGTTCCCACATGCGATTGAGAACGTCAGCACGGCAGAAGTTGAGCTCTTTGCCCAGGCGTCTGCCGGACTCCTCTAACACAGCGTCCTGTTTTTTCTTGATGGCGTCGGTGACAGTTGGATTGCTCATAAGTTTTTCAGCAGAAGATTTGGGATTTTTGTAGCCAGCGGCGCGGGCGGCGGCAAGGGCGTCGCCTTGCCAGGATGTAACGAAGGCCAGCATTTTCCGGGTGAGAATGCCGGAGGTGACGGAGGCTCGATTGGTCATAGGATGGGGATAGGGTGTGCTTTTTTAATTTTTAGGATTTCACCGCAGAGGACGCAAAGGTGCAAAACCAACTTGCCGCAGATTTTCGCAGAAGGTCGCAGATCAAAGCCATTTAGCCGCGAATTTAACGCGAATGCACGCGAATTGAACCAAGATCGAAGCAACATCAACTGCGCACCACGGAGGCACCCGCCGCGGCGGGCAGGCTGGAGACACGGAGTTGCACGGAGAAAGATCAAAAAGGAAGAATCAAAAGGAAAACCTGCGATTGCCTTTCGGGTTTGTTTCTGCTAACTACTTACTGCCAATTACTAGAACTCATCTCATAAATGGTTTTCTAACTCGGCGAGTGGAAGCCCCGGACTTTAGTCCGGGGAGCGGGTTCTTTAGAACCCGCGAAAATAGCGTCTTCCACACAACTCCGGGCTTTAGCCCCGGGCTCCGAAAACTGTTGATTTCGTTACTCTAACCATTTATGAGATAGCTTGTAATTAATTGCTGACTTTTTATGGCCAACGAAGAACATCTGAAAATTCTCAACCAAGGTGTGGATGTCTGGAACGCATGGAGGAACGAAAATCCCGAAATCCATCCTGACCTAACTCCTGCCGATCTGGCTAACAAAATCCTTGAAAACATAAATTTGGCCTACACCAAGATCGGCCGAGCAAATCTATTCAGCGCTTCCTTGCAACACGCGAACCTAAGAGATGCCAACCTCCGTCGTGCCGATCTGAGTCTAGCTGGCATGGTGGGCGTCAACCTTCAAGGGGCCGATTTAACGTTGACTACTCTTCGCTCACCTATTCTCCACCACGCCGATGTTAGCGGGATCTCCGTCGGCTTCACAATTTTTTCCGATGTCGACCTCAGCAACATGATCGGCCTCCGCACGGTCAAACACATCGGTCCTTCCACCATCGGCATCGACACCCTTTACAAGTCTCACGGCAAAATTCCTGAAGCCTTTCTCCGCGGATGCGGCGTGCCCGAAGACTTCATAACCTACGCGCGCTCGCTCGTCGCAAACCCAATCGAGTACTACTCGTGCTTCATCAGCTACTCGAGCAAAGACAAAGACTTTGCTGACCGCCTCCACGCTGATCTGCAAGCCAAGGCGATCCGCTGCTGGTATGCGCCGGAAGATTTAAAGATTGGAGACAGATTCCGCACACGAATTGAGGAGTCAATCAGGGTTTACGACAAAGTAATGATCGTGCTGTCGGAGCGTTCCCTTCAGAGCGCCTGGGTGGAGGACGAAGTTGAAGCCGGCTTAGAAAGAGAAAAGCGAAATCCAGATTCGAGCGTGCTGTTCCCGATTCGTTTAGATAATGCGGTTATGGAAACCAAACAGGCCTGGGCCGCCACCCTTCGCCGCACCCGGCACATTGGCGATTTCTCCAACTGGAAAAATCACGGCTCTTATCAGAAGGGTTTCGAGCGACTCCTGCGCGACCTCAAATCCCAAAGCAGAGCAGGATGTGAGACGGATTGAGGTCACAACAGCGAACTACTTTGAAACCACGGAAGCAGTTTTTTCTGACTCTGACTTCTTGCTCACCAGATCGATAAGCTTCTGAGCCAAATCGCACATTTTACGTCCCTCGTGCCAGCGATTTTTGTAGGTGTCTAGATTCAATAAATCAATCCCTCGCGTTTTTCCCGTTTCAAGGGCATGGGCATACTTAGCCCGAGCGGGCTCCAGTCGGCCTTCTATGTCTTCGCACATTGCAGAGTGTATTTCGCTCAATAGAACCAATTCTCCAGGCAAATTTCTTTTCCCAAGCTCCGCTGCCTTTTTCCATGACTCGCAAGCAGCCTTTGTGTCGTCAAGTTCCACGTACATTTCGCCCAAGTTGCCTAATCCTATGGCCCTAGTCAATAGCGGTTCGTCCGGAGCGATAGCGGCCAGAAACTCATCTCTCGCGTTCTCGTAGCGCCCCGCAGCACCGTCGATCACACCTAATCCGTTGTAAGCTCTTGGGAAATCGTGTTCCTGGTTGACAGCGTCGAAATAGTAGGGACGGGCTTTGCTGGGATTTTCTTCTATTTGGTCAAGCAAATGGGCTTTTCGGAATAAAAGCAGCTCATTCTTCGACGCAATGTGCGCGGCTTGATCCAGAAAAGCTGTTGCTTTGCTCGTGAATTGTCGTTTTTGCACACCGTCTTTTGCAGCTTGAGCTCGATGTGCAAACCCACTAGCTAAATCCAGCAGCAACATCAAATTATCGATCTTCTCTGGATCGGCACTGTCCGCAAAGGAGGACGATGTATTTTGTGCCATACCGGCCAATGAAGCCAGT
>DATDGH010000784.1:0-2898 GCA_036522215.1 Candidatus Angelobacter sp.
AAAGGCTGGCAGTTCAATCAATCGAAATTATTTCTCGAATTCCTGATGGGCAAACGCACCTATGCCTGCACGCCTTGGGGCATGCCCACGTATAACGTCTTTGGCTGGCAGAAACCATGCTATTTGCTGCAAGACGGCTACGCCGATACCTTTCGGGAACTCTTAAACTCCGTGGAATGGCAGAACTATGGGACCGAATCCGGAAATCCCAAGTGCGCGAACTGCATGGTCCACAGCGGATACGAAGCTACCGCTGTCGATCATACTTTTAGCGGCTTACGGGGACTCTGGGCCACTATCAAGGCCGAGTTGAGCACCAAGTATGACGATTCGGATGCGCTGGAGATGTTAAACGAACCCGTCAAACCGGTGCATTCCTACAATCCTCTAGTCCAAATCGATTCCAGCAAGAGCCAGCTTGAGGAGACCCGCGCGTGACAGGTCCGCGGCATGCGGATCGTCCGAGCCACACGGAAGGTTCTCCGCTGGACCCCGACACGCTGGAAGTTGCTCCGGGTACGCAGCACGAAACCGTGCAGGGCTGGGTGCCGCAACTAGCCACTGAAGACGAATTGCGTATCGCCCTCGAAAAAGCCTTCGACTATCGCGGCGACGTAACGCTAACACTCAGAGACAATACAAAAATCGAAGGTTACATTTTTGATCGAATCAGCGGCCCCGCGCTTTCCAGCAGCTTCGTGCGCATCCTTCCGAAAGATTCCCACCAAAGATTGAAGATTTCCTACGCCGATATCGCGGCACTGGCGTTCACCGGGCGAGACACGGCCGCCGGGAAGAGCTGGGAAGCTTGGGTCGGCAAATATTGGCAGAAAAAGGTCACAGGTGAGGGTCAATTGAGCCTGGAACCAGAAAATCTAGACTAGGTAGTTTTTGCCCTAACGGCAGCGTTATTCCTATCGAGAATCAAAGCAACTCTATTAGTTTCATCTATTTACAGCTAAAAACTATTGGGCGCGGGGTGCCGTCCCACCATAGACAAAACCCCCTTCTTATGGTAGTATTTCTATAGCATTTGTTGCTCTTGTATTGCCTTTTGGCTCGTTTTGGGGCAGTACGAACCAACGGTGCAGCTTTGAAACGGGTCGAAACACTCCGAATTGCCCACTAGTTGGCTGAGCAGCATTGGCCAGGCAAACGGCACCGAGAGAGACAAAGCAATCCCAATACCGAGGTTGTGGAAGTGAAGGAACAAGGAACAGTGAAGTGGTTTAACGCTTCAAAGGGGTACGGTTTCATCCAGCGCCAGACCGGGGAAGATGTTTTCGTACATTTCTCCGCCATCATGATGGATGGTTATAAGTCTTTGAATGAAGGTCAGGCGGTGGAGTTTGAAGTGAAAAAAGGTCCAAAAGGCCTTCAGGCTGAAAACGTTACGGGCCTCTAGTCCTAGGGCCCCGTGAGCAGGTCGAGGGGCCTTTCAGCCAAGAGATTCGAAACGGGATTCCATTAAGAAGAGCGCTCAAGGGAGGCAGTTGTGCAAACAATGCAGGAAGGTCAGACAATCAAACACGAGGTGTACGGCCTCGGCATCGTAACTTCGTCCGACCAGGAACGTACGGCCGTCGATTTTGATGATCATGGTCCGAAGCTGTTTGTCACCAGCATCATGACGGCGGAACTGATCGGCGAAGCGCCAGCGACGCCGCCAAAAACGAAGCGCCGCCGCAAGGCTTCGACCGCAGCCAAGGCTGCCAAGAAAGCCGCAGCCGCCGCAGCAAGCAAGTCGTAGTTCTCTACCTCGTCAGCCCAAGGTTCCCCGCGCCACCTCGGCGCAGGGGTGTGCTCCGGAGTAGTGCTCTGCCAAAATAGTGCGATTGTGATAGGGTGAAGCGCATGAAGCATTTTGTCATCGTGCTTGGGATTGTCTTGCTCGTGCTGGGTGTGATTGGACTCGTGCACCCGAGTTTCAGCTATCATAAGCAGGAAGAAGTCGCGAAGATCGGCCCCATCAAGGCTACAGTCGACGAAGAAAAGGCGATAGAAGTGCCGCCCGCAGTCGCGATCGTTATGCTCGTTGCGGGCATTGGGCTCATTCTGCTGGGTCCCCGCCTCTCGAAGTGAATTTCAGACACCTGCACCTTCCTTCGTACCGATCTAGACCTGTTTCGGATTCTAGGGCTTACCACTACGCTGCGCACCTCATCCTCTTCATTGACAGGCTCTCCAGACCGGAATAAACAAGAAGCAGGGGAAGTCTTCCACCGGGCTTTTTTCACAAGACGGAGCGAGAAATGAAGATGATGTATTTGAAGTACAGCCTTGGGCTGTGTGTGATTCTCGTGTGTCTGCTTGCTGCTTTTCCAGCGCGGGCGCAAACCGCGTCCGGCGTAACAGACAGCGAAATTCTAATCGGATCCTGCGCCGCGCTCGAAGGGCCTTCTCATTTCCTCGGATCGGAAACAGTCACGGGAGCAAAAGCCTACTTTAATTTGGTTAATGAATCCGGCGGCGTTGATGGCCGCAAGTTGAAGCTGGTTTCCTACGACGATAGCTACGATCCCGCCAAGACAGAAGCTTGCTTCAACCGACTCATGGAACAGAAAGTGTTTGCGATGGCTTTTTTCGTGGGAACTCCCACGGTTGTGAAGTACGTGCCGATGGCGGAGAGCAATAAGGTTCCCATCGTCGGCCTTTTCACTGGCGCCCAAACTCTGTACGTGCCCCTTCGCCATTGGGTGGTAAATGTGCGCGCTTCGTATTTTGACGAAACGCGCGAACAGATTGACGGTCTCTGGGGAGGTCTGGGATACAAAAAGATTGGCGTGATCTACCCGGAAGACGCGTTTGGCGCTGCCGTTCTCGAGGGCGTCAAGACCGCCTTAAAGGCGCATAACGCCGAGCCGATCGCGGTAGCCTCCTATCAACGCCAAACCGCAC
>DATDGH010000785.1:0-8393 GCA_036522215.1 Candidatus Angelobacter sp.
CCTTAGTCTTACCTCTCAGCCTGCGGGCACAGACGAATTGCGATGCCGGCGCCGGTCCCCTGAAACCGGAACGGCCGAATGGCATCGCGGTCGAGGAAATTATTAAAAAGCTGTCCGTCCAGGAAAAGCTGTTTCAAGAGGAGCAGACCCATTACACCTACACCATGGAGGTGAGCGTTCAAACGCTGGAAGGACAAACTGCGGACGGAGAGTTCCGTCGCGTATCGCAAATCAGTTACAACCAGGGCAGGCGCCTGGAGAATGTGACGTTTGCGCCTCAATCCACTCTCACCCGCATTTCCATGACCAAGGAAGATTTTGACGACATCGATCACCGCTCACCTTTTGTGCTGACCCCGGAAGAGCTGCCGCAATACGACGTGATGTATGTGGGGCAGCAGAAAGTTGATCAGCTCGAAACTTATGTGCTCGATGTGGCGCCCAAGCATATGGAAAAAGGCAGGCGGTACTTCCAGGGTAAAGTCTGGGTGGAAACCAGCGGTCTTGCTGTGGTCAAAAGCTGTGGCAAGAATGTGCCTGAACAAGTTGAGCCGGTGAAGAAAAAGAAGCATCGCCCTGTCCAGGAAAATGTCTCACCCACCTTTGTGACTTATCGGGAGCAGTTTGAGGACAAATACTGGTTCCCCACGTACGTTCGCGCAGACGAGACTTTACACGTTCTTTACGGAGATAATTGCCACGTGCGCGAAGTCATCAAATACACTAAATATAAGCGTGCCGACTCCAATGCCAGCACCATCAGTAACGCGAGTCCTAAGTGAGTGGTTTGCCCGCCAGCGGCAACTCTCCAAATTGTGCGCGCATCGTAGATCCAAGGGAGAGTCCTATTCAATTCATGAATCGTCCTAATTTTTTCAAGTGGAGCCTTGCTTTCCTTCTCGCCCTGACTCCAAGGGCGATCCTGGCGCAGACCGATTGCGAGGAAGGAAATGGCCCCTTAAAAACCAGTCAACCTGCGGGCACGAGCTCAGAGGAGATCGTTCAAAAATTTGCCGCCAAAGAAGGCGTTTTCAAGCAGGCGCGCGACAATTACACCTACACCCAGGACGTGACTGTACAAACCCTGGAAGGACACACGGTTGACGGCGAATTCAGAGAGATCACGGACGTTACCTATGACGACAAAGGGAATCGCATCGAAAACGTGACCTTCGCGCCCCAGCCGACGCTCACTCGAGTCGGCATGACCAAGGAGGACTTTGAGGACATCCGCCACAAGATGCCGTTTGTGCTGACCACGCAGGACCTCCCGCAATACGACGTTTTGTACATCGGAACCCAGCATGTGGACGAGATTGACACCTACGTCTTCGACATTGCGCCCAAAAAAGTGGAGAAGGACAAACGCTACTTTCAAGGACGAATCTGGGTGGACGATCACGACCTCCAGATTGTCAAGACCTGCGGAAAAACTGTGCCGGACATCCGCAAGAAGAGTGATGAGAACCTGATGCCCAAATTCGTCACCTATCGTGAACAGATTGACGGCCAGTACTGGTTCCCCACCTACACCCGCGCCGATGACAACCTGCATTTCAGCCTCGGGGACGTCCACATCCGCGAGATCATCAAGTACACCAATTACAAGCGGTTTGGATCGCGTACCAAGATCATTTTGAAAGGCGAGGTTCCTGAGGAGAAGCCGAAGTAGAGGTAAGATTTTTTAGTTTATCCCGACCCGCAGGGAGGGAACCCTACGGACTTAAATGCAGCTTCAGGGGCGCATGCCCAGAGATGCTTCGTTCTTGCAAGGAGAGGACGACACGCCCATACTCAGACGAGGACATTCGCCCCGAAGCACCTTGGTAGAAATAGGGTCCTCTCTCCCGCTTCGCGGGATCGAGGCAAGCTAAAAAATTAAGCAGCCGCCGGCGCCAAACTCCTCTGTGCGGCCTGGTAGATAAATTTCTTCATCACGTTGGCCCACATCACTTTCTTGCGCACTGCGCTTTCTTTCACGGTACGACCCTGGGCAAACATTCCCAGAAGCGCCTTCATCTTCAGGACGCGCAGAACGGATGCTTCTGCCTGGGAAATGCCGTAAGTATCCAGAAAATTCTCCTGGATCTGGCTGGTGATGTTGCGATTGCAGAATGGGTACTTTTCCAGGGCTTCCACTGACGCCAGGAAGGTGGCCACATCTTCAAAAGAAATCCCGCGACGCTTCATCCGGGCAAAATCACAAAAGCCTACTCCCTCGTCGGTCACAATCACGTTCAGCGGAGTGAACTCGCTGAGGACGGCGGAACTGGGCAAGGACTTTCTGGCCCGCGCTAGTACATTGCGCGCCCCGTTCAGAATCACCTTGATGGAAGTCTCATCCAGACCCTCATGCCGGCAGCTATCGCAGAGCTTTTCCAGGCTGCTCAGGATGGCATGGCCGTCAAAGGGTTCCGGCATGTCAGAGGTGGCCTTATGGTATGCCTTGAGCCACTCTCCGGCGCGGCGGGCGACCAGGGCGATGCTGCCGTTGTCGGCGAAGCCAGGCAACAGGGCCGCCTTCATAATGATGGACTGCAGAGGCAGCCCGGAAATCTTGTCTGTTACTACCGCGCCGTGGTCACTGAAATCTCCCAATAGCTGCGGCACGCCGTCCAGTTTCTTCTTCTGGAGTGCTTGCTGCACGAATTGGAGGTTGGCATTCTCCGCCCGGGCAACTGCTCTGACGTTCCCTCCGCACTTGCTGGCCCGATACATTTTTACCGCCAGTTTTTCCGAGCCTTCGGCGAAATCAGCACAAACATCGTAGATGAAATGATCACTTTTCGGCGTATGCCCCACTACCCGGAGATTTTTCAGCTCACCTCGCTCGGGATATCGCTTCGCGGCGGCATGCCGCAGTTCCACTAGAATCTGGTCCAATACTGTTTCTGCCATTCCTGCTCCTGAGGGTAATTTTTTCGAGGGTGCGCATAGAGAAGTGCGCTGAAGCACCGTCCAATATTTTCCATGTTCGGGTGTAATAGTAAGGACACTTCTCTGGCACTTCTAATCCTTGCAGGTTACGTTCCACTCAGGGCAGCTGCGTCGTAAGTAATTCCAAAGACGTGAGTTAGAGGCATCCAGTGGATAAAGAAAAAATTACCGTATGGTACGCCCTTGCACAATTTGGGTAGACGTAAGCAACTAGTTACCAATCCAGCACTGCTCTTAGTCCGGATAATTAACTCCAACCGCAACACATCTCTTAGCAAATTGGACGGGATTTAAGTTCTTGAGGCGGCAGGAAAGAGCGTGCATCCGCCGTGGCGGATGCAGCTCTCAGTAAAACAGGTACTTTCTCCATTTGTTGTCCGACCGCCCGATCATTCGCATGATATGGCGGCTGGTATGCAGCGTGAAGGGTCGCGGCTCCTTCAACAGCTTCATGTTGATTTCAACCAGCAAATGATTGCCCTTTTTGCGGTTGCAGGGATGGCAGCAAGCCACCAGGTTCTCCCAGGTGGATGAACCGCCGCGAGACCGCGGAACCACGTGGTCCAGGGTCAGCTCGCCTGACGACAGCAGCGTTCCGCAGTATTGACAAGTATTGCGGTCCCGCAAAAGGATGTTCTTACGGGAGAGCGCTCGCGTTTGATGCGGAATGCGGCGATACTCCAGAAGCCGGATCACCGAGGGCACACGCATACTGATCCGCGCAGCGTGCAGCAGATTCCCGTTTTCCTCCTCCGGCATCGCCAATCCCTTGAGCACCAGCACAATGGCGCGGCGCGCGGCGCAGATGTTGATGGGCTCGTATGAAGCGTTCAGAACCAGGACAGGAGTCTGCATCAACAGACTCTTGTGCGGCTTTGGCGTCTCATGCGACTGATCGCCGTGATGCCGAGTCTTATTTCTGCCTCTTTGTCCCATTTCGTGCATGGCCCAACTGTTCCTCCGATTCGCTTCGCTCACCCCTGCCTGAAGGTACGCGCATGCTTCGCATGCGTCAGGGGCTGACGCGTGGTAGAGGTAAGTTTCGTAACCACCCGCTACCCAAACCTAGGCGTGCACAGCCTTTGCCGCGGCCTCAGGTTCCTGAATCTGTATTTCCACCTCTCTTGTCGCCCGTGCCACGGTAGCCACAAAGACCTGCTTTGCGCCTGCCCGCAAAAGTACTCGCGTACACTCGCTGGCGGTGGTTCCGGTGGTCATGACGTCATCGATCACCAGCACACTTCTGCCTTTGATGCGCTCCGGTTTTACCACGGCAAAAGCCCCACGCACATTGGTGCGACGTTGATGCCGGGTCAGCCCGGTCTGCGATGTTGTCTCTCTTACCCGGACCAGAGAAGCTGTATCCAATTGGATGCTGGCGAGTACCCGGCGGTGCACGAAAGCTCGCGCAATCTCTTCCGCCTGGTTGAATCCACGTTCCCGCAGCTTGCGCCTGAATAGCGGAACTGGAACCACCACCAGCGGTTCCGGCAACTGGACTCCTGCTAACGCCTCGGTCAACAAGCGCCCTAGCAGCGGCACAACCGGCTTGATCTGCTTGTATTTCAGCAAATGAATCAGGTCCCGCAACGTGCCGTCATAAGCGCCGTAGCCAACAGCTCGCTGAAAAGGGGGCGCGGCCCGGCGGCACATTCCGCAACGCGGCCCCTCGAGTGTTTCCACAAACTTGCTGAACAGCTTCTCCCCGCAGACACTGCACAGAATCCCGGATAAAGGTGCTATCCGCTGCAAACATGGATCGCAAACCGGCAGCGCTGAAATTCTGGTCAGGGAGGAGGCGCAAATACGGCAATCTGCGGGGAACAAAACCGAGAAGAGGCTCTCTGCTGTGGCCCGAAGCGCCCGCTCAACTCCAAATCGTCTGATTCGCGCCAATCTTCTGCGTGGTGGGCTGAGATCCCGGGTTAGGCCACCGCTACTGCTGAAGACGACCTCCTAAGTTAAAACCAGTGCAGGAGTTGCAAGGCCCAGTATAGCTTTGTTCAAGACCAGCTTGCAATGAGTCTGTTTTGAGTTGGTTCCTGTGCCTTTGCTGATTTGGCTCTTGGGGCTTGCGGGTGTTGCCTTTGGTGTTGCCGTTGCCTTTGGCCAAATACTAAATACTAAGTACTAACTACTGTTTTCCGTTACAATCGCCCTGCTAACTTGCGTCAACTCAACGCAGTGGAGGGATAGCTGATGGCAGAAGCAACCGAACTGAAAGCCCCGCCGAGCGAAGCGGCATTTAAATCATACATTTCGCCAGACCAGGCGCCGCGGGAGTTCACCTTCCGCGCCATTGCCCTTGGGTTGGTATTTGGGGTCCTGTTTGGGGCGGTGACCGTCTACGTAGGAATACGCGCAGGACTAACGGTGTCCGCCTCGATTCCTATTGCTGTGCTCTCCATCAGTATCCTTCGCGCCTTTGGCAAGTCTACGATTCTGGAAAACAATATTGTCCAAACCACCGGTAACGCCGGCCAGTCCGTTGCTTCCGGCGTGATCTTTACCCTTCCGGCACTGATCTTTTTGGGATTCAAGCTTGAGGCCTTTCGTATTTTTGCGCTGGCGCTGGTCGGCGGTTTGATCGGTGTCTTCTTCATGATTCCGCTGCGAAGGCAGCTCATTGTCAAAGAGCACGGTACGTTGACTTATCCTGAAGGCACTGCCTGCGCCGACGTGCTGGTCGCCGGCGACCGCGGAGGCAGCTTCGCCGGCCGTGTCTTCTGGGGACTGGGTTTAGGCGCAATCTATGCCCTGTTTCAAAATGAGAACCTCTTTGCTGCCTGGCCAGGGACTCCCAAATGGGACATCAAGTCCTATCCCGGTTCCTCGATCCGCGCTGATACCACAGCAGAATACCTGGGCGTGGGTTACATCATTGGCTCGCGCGTCGCCGGAGTCCTGCTTGCTGGAGGGGTGTTTTCGTGGCTTGTGCTGATGCCGGCCATTCACTTCTTTGGCGCAGGTATTCCGACGCCCATTTTCCCGGGCACCGTACCCATTGCCCAGATGGGGATCACCGACCTTTGGCGCGCGTATGTAAGGCCCATGGGTGCGGGCGCCGTCGCGGCAGCAGGCTTGATCACACTGCTGAAAACCATTCCCACCATTGTCGCTGCCCTGAAGGCCAGCTTCAAACAGCTTGGCTCCGGCAAAGACGCGCAGTCAAACCTGCGCACAGAAAACGACTTGCCCATCTCGGTAACCGTAGGCGGTTCGGTGCTGCTCATCCTCATGATGTGGATGTTCCTGACGTTCAAGCCGGTTCCTGGCGCCCAGACTTCACTCTTCGCTAATCTTGTCGCCTCGGTTTTCGTAGTCGTCTTTGGATTTCTCTTCGTCACAGTTTCGTCGCGCATTACGGGGCTCATCGGTAGTTCGGCAAATCCGGTTTCAGGGATGACCATCGCAACCCTGATGGCAACCTCGGCGATCTTCCTGGCCTTGGGCTGGACTGCTACGTCTTTTGGCGCGCTTGCGCTGGCTGTCGGCGGCGTGGTCTGCATCGCCGCCTCCAATGCCGGCGATACATCGCAGGACCTTAAGACCGGATACCTGATCGGCGCTACTCCGCGGGCCCAACAGATTGCCCTTCTGATCGGTGTGACGCTCTCCACCTTTGTGGTCGGCTACGTGTTGATCGGCATGAACAAATACCTGGAAGAATTTCGACCGCTCGTCAAGCAGGTTGACATCAACCACCTGCCTTCGGGAGTGTCGGTGGAAGAAACCATCTTTGATCGCGATTCGTTCAGCTACAAGGACGCCCAAGGGCAAAAGCTCACCGCCAAAGGCAGCGGCTACTCCCTGCTCAACGCCATCAATTCCACCGAAATTGATAACGGCAAGTACCTCTACAATCCCAAGGCAGAACGGATCGAGGTGCAATGGATCCAGGGTATCGGCAGCGAGCGGGCCGCAGCACCGCAGGCGCGTCTGATGTCCACAGTGATCAATGGTATTCTTTCTCACAAACTGCCCTGGCGCCTGGTGATGCTCGGCGTTTTTCTCGTCGTCGCTGTAGAGTTACTGGGCATACGCTCACTCGCCTTCGCTGTGGGCGCTTATCTCTCGATTGGCACTACGCTGGCAATTTTTGTTGGCGGCTTGGTTCGCTGGTTGGTGGAGGCATCGGCAAAACGTGCTGGCGAAAAGCCCGCGGAAAGTGAAGCTAGTCCTGGGTCGCTTTTCGCCAGTGGCCTCATCGCGGCGGGCGGAATGATGGGCCTGGCAGGGATCGGCGTCAGGGCTTTGGAAAATATGCAAGTGCTGCCTGATGACTCAATGAATTTGAAGATTTCTGCCTTGGCCCACAGCGATGTCTTCGCCGTGGTTACATTCGTAGTGCTCGCCGCCGCGCTGTATTACTTCGCCCGCAAGCCGCTGGGCAGCGACCGCAAGTAAGGATAAAATTTGTGATTTGCGATTATTTGCGATTTGTGATTTGCGATTTCTGAATTGCATTCCTGATTCAGTGTCTCTCCTTGGGGACCGCGCAAAATCACAAATCAAAAACCACCAATCACAAATTTTTCTTATGTCCATGGCGGACAATATCGCCCGCATCCGCGAACGCATCTCCCGCGCTGCCCGCCTCGGACGCAACCCGGATTCAATCACGCTGATGGCCGTCAGCAAGACCGTTGAGCCGGACAGAATCCGTGAGGCTTATGCTGCCGGGATTCGCGTGTTTGGCGAAAACCGAGTTCAGGAATTCGCAGACAAGGCTTCTCTGCTTAAGGACTTAACCCAGGTCGAATGGCATCTGATCGGCCATCTGCAAACCAATAAGGCCAATCGCGCCGCGGAGCTGTTTCAGGCAGTTGATTCGGTTGACTCTCTGCGTCTGGCCCAGAAGCTCGATGACGCAGCGCAACCAGCCAGAAAAATCCTGCCGTTGCTGATTGAGATCAATGTGGGGGGCGAGGAGAGTAAGAGTGGTGTCTCGGCATCTTCGCCGGAATTGGAAGAGATACTTCAGGGAATGCAAACCCTCAGCCACCTCCAGGTACGCGGACTAATGACCATACCTCCATTTACTGAAGATCCTCAGGGTGCACGCCCATACTTCCGCATCCTGCGCGAACTGCGCGACAAGATTGCCGCGCGCAATCTGCCGCGTATTCAGATGGATATTCTCTCCATGGGCATGTCCCACGATTTCGAAGTGGCGATTGAAGAAGGTTCAACCTGCATCCGCGTAGGAACAGCAATTTTTGGCGAGAGGCCTAAGCCGCAATGATTCCGCTCAAGCAGACCTCCAACGGGATCACATTCTCCGTCAGAGTTCAGCCGCGTGCCAGGAAAAATGCCATCACCGGCGCCACCGGCGATGCTCTCAAGCTTTCCCTCACTGCGCCTCCGGTCGAAGGCAAAGCCAACCAGGCGGTAATCGATTTTCTGGCTGATTTTTTTGATATTCCGCGCTCCTCAATTACCATAGCCAGCGGCGC
>DATDGH010000786.1:0-12985 GCA_036522215.1 Candidatus Angelobacter sp.
GTCGAACATGGTTCCGGTGGGATTGTTGGGATTGGCCAGAATTACTAAACCTGTTTTGTCCGTGATGGCGGAAGCGATAGCGTCGAGATCGTAGCCGTGGTTCCTGGTGGGAATGGTGATGTATTGGCCGCCGGCTGCGCCTACCGCGATGGGATAGATGATAAAAGAGCGCTCGCTGCTGATGCCGTTCAGGCCAGGCCGTAGAAAAATGGAGGCGAGAAGATGCAGCAGCGGCGTAGACCCGTCCGCCACAAATACCTGTTCCGGTTTCAGGTTGTGCCGCGCAGCCAAAGCCAGGCGCAGCTCCAGGGCATCCATATCGGGATAAAGATTGGCTTCACCTGCAACGGCCCGCATCGCTTCCACCGCCAGCGGCGATGGTCCCAGTGGGTTTTCATTGGATGCCATCTTGATCATGGCAATGCCGGACTCGCGCTCCGCCTGCCGGATGTGTTTCCCCGGAACATATGGCCCGAGCGCACGAATGTGTTTTGGAATGAGGTCGAGGATGGACATTAGGCCAGGAAAGTTGGTGAGTTAGTAGGTTGGTAACTTGGTAATTTGAGAATCAAAGGCAAAGTCTCCGCGCCAACGCCTTTTGATGAATGAGACGAAACAATCGATTCTAGTCCTTTCGGGCTTTCTTCGTGGCGGTCTGTTTTCTTTGCTGGTTCTGGCGGTGTCTCTTGTTCGAGAAATTTGTGAGCCGTTATTGGACCGGCGCAGGGTTTCCACTTCACGCAGGGTCAGCTCACGGAACTCGCCCGGTTCCACGTCGAGCACCAGCGGCCCGTAGCCCACGCGCCGGATTTTTTCCACGTGGTGCCCAATTTCTTCAAACATGCGGCGAATCTGACGGTTACGGCCTTCGATCAGGATCACCTCATACCAGGGATTGGCCGCGTCCTTGATGAGACGTACCTGCGCCGGAGCGGTGCGCAAGGACTGCTGGTCTCGTTTTCGTCCGGGCTCCACGGGCCCTCTGCCGAGTCGAATACCACGGCGCAACCTGGCCAGATTCTCTTCACTGGCCCGGCCGCTGATCTTTACTACATAGGTCTTGGGTACGTGGGATGCAGCGCGGGTGAGTTTGTTGGCCAGATCGCCGTCATTGGTGAGCAGCAGCAGGCCTTCGCTGGCATAATCCAAGCGGCCTACGGGATAAACGCGCTCGGAAACGTGGTGCAGCAACGACATCACTGTAGGCCGTCCTTCAGGATCGGAGACGGTTGTGACATACCCGCGCGGCTTGTTGAGCAGCAGGTAGGTATGGCGCTTGACGCCGCGCAGCAGCTTGCCGTCCACCTTGATGTAATCGCTGTTTGGATCAGCCTTGCTGCCCAGCTCGCTGATGACCTGGCCGTTGACCGTGACTCGTCCTTGCGAAATCAGCTGTTCCGCCTTGCGTCGGGATGCGATTCCGGCAGCCGCAATAATCTTTTGTAAGCGTTCCATAAAGCAGCACTCAGCCAGAAAAACATCCTCCGTACCGGAGGGGAATATCCCTGTGCCGAGAAGAGTTGGGGTTGACTTTGGTTTTCAAATTGCCAAATGACCAACTTATTCAATTACCAAATCGTCGGCGACCATCATGCCGCTTGCCTCCAACGAAAACAAAATTCTCCTTGTCGTTCGCATCACGGGCTCAGCCGCCCTGGCTTTCCGATGCTATTTGTCCGGTTGCCTCTTCATCTGACTTGGTATGTTCGGGATCGGTTGAGACGGTGGGTTCGGTCACGTTGTCGGGGACCTCGGCTTTGTCCTCGTTCATCGTCTCCACGCCTCCATCCTCAGGAACTTCGGGGACGCCGGTTGCATCGGGGATAGCTGAATCGCGCGCAGCAAACAGTTCGCCCTGATCATCTCCGCCCGCCAGCTTTTCAAATTCTTCCACGCTGGGCAGTTCGTGGATGTCCTTCAGGCCAAAGCGCATTAGAAAATCTTTGGTCGTCTTATAGAGCATGGGACGCCCAACCACCGCTTTGCGTCCGGCAGTGGTGATGAGCTTGCGATCAAAAAGGGTCCCAATCACGCCGCTCGAGTCTACGCCGCGAATCTCGCTGATTTCTGGTATCGTGACGGGCTGCTTGTAGGCGATGACTGCCAGCGTCTCCAAAGCCTGCAGGGAGAGGCGGACTGGCGGCTTCTGGCTCTTAGCAAATGCCCGCACAACATCATGGTGTTCCGGTTTGGTAGACATGCGGTATCCGCCCGCCACCTGGCGGACTTCAATACCGTGGTTTTCGCCGGCGTAGTCAACGGTAAGTTCCTCCAGGATGGGCCGCAACAGGGCGCGCAGTTCAGCCCGTTCGGATTTCTCCTGCGCCCGCTTGCTTTCCGCAGGCGCCCCCGGTGGCTCTGTTCCTTTCATGGCCAGCAGGTCATCCTTCAGCAGCGCGACCAACTGATCCAAGCTGACGGGCTCTTCTGCGGCGTAGATCAAAGCTTCGAGTTTGGATTTGATGGACATCAGTATTTAGACATCAATATTTAGTACTTAGTATTTAACTGGTCAAGCCAATGGCCAATGGCCAAGGGCGGATTCTTGCTAAATACTAACTACTAATTACTAACTACCCCCTTATCTCCAATCATCCCGCACCGCGGGGGCTTCGCCCAGCACAGTGTCAAACATTTCATGTTTCTTGATCAGGATGTCGCCGAAAACTTTGTCCTGACGCAGGAGAACAGCCTGCAGGCGCACCAGCTCCAGCAATGCCAGGAAGGCGCAGATCAAGGCATTGCGTGTGTGCAGATGCTGCAAGAGCCGCTTGAGCCGGATCGGCCGCTCTTCCATGAGCAAGCGCCGGCGAAAGAGTTCGACCATTTGCCCGACGGTGACGGTTTCTTCATCCACCTGCAGAATTGGACGGCTCCTGGCGCGTTCCAGGATTTGCTGGAAGGTGCGCACCAGGTCCACCACATCGGCCACCAGTTCGGGCTCCGCGCCTTCATCGTCCTTGAATTCTTTGAGCGAAGGATTGCTGACTACCGCTTCTTCAATCTGCTGTTTCTGCAGCAGCATCTGGGCGGCATTTTTGAATTTTTCGTGCTCCAGCAGCCGCTGCACCAGCTCATCGCGCGGATCTTCCTGGTCAGGCGGCAGATCAGGATCGCGCGGCAGCAGCATCTTGCTCTTGATGTGGATCAGCAGCGAAGCCATGTAGATAAACTCGGCGGCCACGTTCACGTCGAGCTGCTTGAGGTTCTCCACATAGGCCAGATATTGAGCAGTGATAGTGGCAATGGGAATGTCGTAGATGTCGATGTCTTGCTTGCGAATCAGGTCCAGCAGCAGGTCGAGCGGGCCATCATAAATCTGGCCCACGGTAACCGCGAAAGGGAACTCGCTGGGCTGCTGATTGGGATTGGTGGACGTCATCTTTTCAGTCTAAGTCTGCGTAGTTCCCTTTGTATTGCTCCAGCGGCAGATCAGTTTTTTCCAGCAATAAAGAAACGCCGTTGGCCGCCTTTTTGACAGACAGCACAACGTTTCCATCTTCACGCTCAAATTTCTTCCAGTGCTCCTGCACCACCTTCGGAGGCAGGATAAAGTCATGCAAATACCGGTTCTCGTCCTGTGCCAGTAATACTAAGACATTCAGAGGCCGATCGCTCAACCTGAATTTCCACATCCCACCTCGCTCGGACGCCGTGAATACCCCGACCTTCCGGCCCCGCCGCGTGATAAACGTGCGCGGCCTGTCTTTCCGGAGCGGATGAATCTTAGAAATGCGTTCCAGCCAGGGAGCTGCGCGAATCTCCCATCTTTCCTCGTCAGTAGCAGCGCCGGCGATAGATTCTGGCACTCGCAGAGGAGCGCTGGCGGTTTCCTCGGCAATCAAAGCACCCACAGCGCCTGCCCGAAGCAGGCCAACTGCGTCGCGGGCCACGACCATGGTTTCCTCAGCCGCCCTGCGGGCGTTCTGGTCGCCCAGTTGGATGATCTCTCTCAGGCGGCTGGGATGTTGAGCCAGTTCACGACGGCGTTCGCGGATGGGTGCAAGATAGGCTTCCACACTCCCCACAGCAAGATTCTTGCATTCCACGCAGGTGATGCTGGCCTGGGTGCAGCCCTGAGTGATGTAGGCCAAGGTTTTGGGTTCGCTGAATATCTGGTGCAGGTTGCCAACCGGACATTCTTTCGGATTGCCACGATCGGTCAGCTTGGGCCGGTCCGTCACGCTGTTCTTTATTTTCTCCGCGAGCTGCGGCGCCTCTTCGCTGAGTAGAATCGAGTTCCCATACGATTTGGACATCTTGCGTTTGTCTGTGCCCAGCAGTTTGGGGGAAGGAGTTAGAAGCACCTGGGGTTCAGGAAAGACTGGCGCATCCTTGAACTTGTAAAAGTTGTTGAAGCGGCGCGCAACTTCGCGCGTGAGTTCAACGTGGGCGGCCTGGTCTTCGCCCACCGGGACAAAATCTGCCCGGTAAACAAGGATGTCCGCCGATTGCAACAACGGATAGCCAAGAAATCCATACATATGCAGATCTTTGTCCGGCATGTTGAGCTGCTGCTCTTTGTAGCTGGGGACCCGTTCCAGCCATCCCAGAGGCGTGATCATGGAAAACATCAGATGAAGCTCGGCATGCTGCGGAACGTGAGACTGCACGAACAACACGCATTCCTGCGGATCGAGACCGGCGGCCAGGAAATCCAGCATCACCTCAAGGGAGTTGTCGGCCAACTGTGATGTATCGTCATAACCGGTTGTGAGCGCGTGCCAGTCCGCCACAAAGAAAAAACACTGGTGCGTGTGCTGGAGTTTCACCCAGTTCTGGAGCGCGCCAACATAGTTGCCCAGATGCAGCTTGCCGGTGGGGCGCATCCCGCTCAACACACGCGGCCGTGGTTTGTCAGTTTTTTCCACTATGAAAGTTGTCTGTTCACGGCGGTTTCCCAGAAATTAGGTTCCCGATGACCAGTGACCCGATGAACCGATGACCCGATTTTGATGTTACCATGCGCCGATTATTCGGGTTTTGCGCCGGTAGTGGCTGGTGGAGCAATGCTCTTGACCTTGATGGGTTTGGCTGGAATTCCCACGGCGATGGTGTAGGGCGGGATGTCCCTGGTGGCAACACCCATTGATCCCAGCAGGCCATGTTCGTGCACTCGTACACCGCTCATCACGGTGGCGTGATAGGTGATGCGGGCCTTGGGACCAACTTCCGTTCGGCTGTTGCTGATGATCATGCCATCGTTTAAATCGTGCTCGTGGGAGTAGATGTTGGAGTAGTCGGAGACGGAGCTGCCGGCATGAATGATGACCTCGCCGCGATCGTCCAGCAACACGTATTTATGGATGGTGCAGTTGTCCTCGACGGTCAGGTTGTAGCCAAAAGAGACCTCTACCCCGTGAAAAATCTTCACGTTCTTTCCAATATGTTTAAAGATGTGTTTGGCCAGCATCGCTCGCACCCGGTATCCCAGCCAGTGGTTCAACCCTGCCGGAGATCGGTCAAACATCATCCAGAACCAGATCAGCGGCTTGCGTTCAGCATATTTCTGGGCATCTACATCGCCGTAGTACTCCGGCTCCAATGTCGCATTGCGCGGATCAAAGCTAAGGACCAGCGCATGCTGACCCAGCGGGGCCGCCGGATTGGGGTCGGCGTAGGGCCGCCCGAGATAAAGTTCATGCAAAGTATTGCGCACCACAATGCTGCGGTGCTCAACATCGCGGTTGGAGAATTGCTCGTCCAATCCCTGGATCCACTCCATGAGCTTCTGCTCCGCAGCCGGGGTGGGACGCATGTCGCGATATTCGTAACGGGGCATTCAGGCCTCAATCTTAAGAATGACAATGATACAACCTCTCAGGCTAAACAACTCATCGCTTCAAAGGGTTTGAAAGGATCCCTTTACATTATGCTACTATGTAAAGCATGACAGAAGCGAAGCTTTCGGCCAAGAACCAGATTGTGATTCCACGAGAGGCGCGCAAGGCGTTGCGGCTAAAACCCGGTGACAAGATTCTTGTGGTTATTCGAGGAGAAAGGGTTCTCATCCTTCAAAAACCAAAATCACATCAGGCAGCAATTCGCGGTTTGGCCCGCGGATCCTACCCTGCTGGCTACCTCCAAAAGGAACGGAAGAGTTGGGAGTAACGCCTCTCCTCGCTTTTCTGCGAAGCCACCGCCGAATCGCGTTGGATACGAGCATTTTTATCTACCAACTGGAAGCGAATCCTCAATATCTCCCTTTGACCGATCATATCTTCGCTTGGCTGGAACGGCCGGGTTCTCACGCAGTAACATCAACTCTCACCATGACAGAGTTGCTGGTTCATCCCTACCGAGCTGCAAACCAACAACTTGCTGATGAGTTTTATGGGCTGCTCACCACATATCCGAACCTTGAATGGGTAGCTCCTGGGTTGGAAATTGCCGATATCGCGGCTCGCATCCGTGCGACTCATCGTTTGCGAACTCCGGACGCTTTACAGGCTGCCACCGCCGTTCACATGTCAGCAGGCGGTCTGATTACCAACGATCCAATTTTTGAACGCGTAGGCGGCTTCAAAACTCTAGTCTTGGAGCAACTCATTTGAAGGGTCGCTTTTGCAACGTGGACTGATGTCTTGCTCGTAGGTAGTTGAAATGCCTAAACCAGCAAGTATGCCCAATAGAGCGGCGCCTTCCCGGAGTTTAGTGTGATGTGTTCTTGCAGACTTTGAAACACTTCCAACATGTGCGCATTCCATTGGTTCCAGTCGTGGCCACCGTTCATGCTGTGGAATTCGTAATGGAAATGACGTTTGTCCAGCAAGGCTGCGAATTGCTTGTTCGAGGGCAGCAGGCCCTCCTGGTCGCCGCAAGATAAATAAATGTAAGGCGTGTTTTCGGCATTGGCGGAGCGGGCCAGGACGAAGGGATCTTTATCACGTCGTGTCTGACTTCCCCACGGTCCGAAGATTGCGCTATGGCGATTCCATTGCGACGCTCGTTTTTCTGAATATGGGCGGCTGGGAACATCGATGGCTGGGCTGATTCCGGCAGCGAAGCTGAACAGATCCGGATGACTCAGAGCCAGCTTGACGGCTCCAAATCCTCCCATCGAAACGCCGACTATCGCGCGGTTGGAACGGCCATCAGCGGCAGGGAACCTGCTCTGGACGTCGGCAATCAGGTCGTTCACGATGTAGTCTTCGTAGCGGTCCTGCGATTCTGTGGCAGAGTTCACGTAATACGATGAGCCACCCTCCGGCATCACAAGCAGCAAGCCGCGTTCCGCGAACTGAGCCACATCAGAATAATTAGACCAATCGTGAAAACTACCGCCTCCACCGTGAAGCAAGTAGACAGTTGGGAGTTTATGGCCCGGAGGAATCACCGTGGGCAGCACAATGCGGTAGGGCATGTCACGGTTCAGCGCTGCGCTGCGAAAGGTGACGTCCTGAAACTTTGTGGGTTGAGTGAGTCGAGGATGATCAGGCTGCGCCGCTTGTTCCTTCTTGCAGCCAGCCATCAACATAAGAAGGGAAAAGATAGCGACACCGCAAGCGGCGGTTTTCCGTAAAGAAGAGGACATATGCCTACTTCTGGGTTATCGTCAGCTTATGGTAGCCGATGGTGGCCGTGTCAATCTTGTCTTCCAACTGAAATTCAGAGTCCATCCCGACGTTGGGGTACTTGGGCTTGAGGTACTTGTTGATGAAAAACTCCAGCGCCATGCGGGGCACATCAATTCCGTCAATGGAGACGGTACGCACATGGACTTTGCCTTTGCCCCCGGCGCCGGCTGCGTCCGCTTCGACTCGAACGGCGTGCGTTCCGCTAAAAATTGAAAGGAGCGGGTTCGACGAGTGCTGTCCAGCGCGTATCTCGTCGAAGTCGATGGTAGCTACGCCCGTCATCACCCCTGACTGCCCTTCGAAGGTGACGTTCTTCACTCCCTGGGGGAGTTTCACCTTTCCCGAAGCCATATAGTCGTTAATCTCTTCTTCCGTCATTACGGTGGGAGTCTGATCGGGGTGGGCACGCTTGCCGTTTTCCTGGATGTGGTCGAGCTTGCGCTGCAGGCTTGCGGTCAGGCGATGCCCCGAGCCCGGCTGCTGAGCCAGAATGAAGGTGCCGATCAGAGATAGGAATGCGATGCAAAAAAGCTTCATTGGTTTTTCACGGATATTTGCTGCGCGGTAAGCCTCTGGGCGGCAACGATGGGTTTTTCCAGTGTCCCGGTAATCTCCCACTGGGTGGCGCTATTACTCACCCTGAGGTTTGCCTGTTTGTCTGCCAGGGAAATAGTTCCGCTAATCTCATAGACGCGGTTCTCTGCTTTAAATTTGCTCGCCAGCAGCTCTAAAACCTCATGATTGATTCCACATTGCCCTTGCAGAGTTTGAAATCTTATGGGCTTGGATGACTCCAGGGCCAGGGCGCGCGAAACGCCATTGGAAACCGTAAATTCCGCATGGCCGGTGGCGCCAGCCAGCATCTCTGAGGCGTCCAAGCCGCTTAGATTCAGCGTATATTTCAGGTTGGTCTTGCCGCTGATCCAGGAAGCCAGCAGTGCAGAAGCCGGGAAAGGAACGCTGTCCGGCAACACTGCCGTCAATGTTCCGGCCCCTGAATAGCGGACCGGCGAGGTGCTCCAGTCAATACTCCATTCGCCTTGCATGGATCCGTCCGCGATCGCAGCATGAATATTGCTGATGACCAGAGAATGCTCGCCAATCTCTATATGCGCAATGAATTTTTCCACCGGAAGCTGACCGAGCTTGAGAGTTCCCAGTGAGAGCGTGCCGCTGGCGCGGAAATCCGGCAGCTTGGCCGGGGTGGCGCTAAAAGGCAGCCTCCATCCCGATGGCGGCACGGCCACCAGATTGTTGATGTCTTCTGTTGCCAGAGCATCGGCGCGAAGATCAAATTGCAACGGACATCCGGCATCGGACGGACAGTTCAATGAACTCGTGACCGAGCCGGTGAGTTGCACCGGAGAGTGCTCAAATTGGATTGGAGCGATCAGCACCGCCTCCGAATCGCTGAAATGTATGTCCGCGGATTGAAGCAGCAGGCGATCATTCACGCCAGCGATGCTGGCCGTTACATTGAGCAGATGGGCCGTGCCGCTAACCTGGGTTGGGGCAAAGTCGGCCCAGGGCCCGTGTATCCCCAAGTCCAGCGTAACCAGTCCGGCGGCGTTTGTGACCCGCGGATGAAAACCGCTGACAGTGGCCAGCGCCAGAAGTCTCTCCAGAGGCGCAGTTCCATTCACTGCAAGAAGATAACCTTCTCCTCCGAACATTCCTCGTGCCTGCAATGAAGATGATGTTCCCATCTGGACTAAAAACGGATCCAACATCAGCGTCCGCGCGGGCTGATCGATCTTTTTTTCTGTCTTTCTATTTTTCTTGACGGCTGGCGCAGAGTCCTTGTTTTCGTCGAGGGGACTGGCCAGGTGGAAGCGAATGCTGCTCACCTGGATGGGCTCAGAAATTGCTGAAGAAGTTAGAGCAAAGATGGAAGTCATGCCCGTTCCATGCCAGTCCTGGCCAAGATTGGCCTGAGAGTGAAAGGCAAAGGCCGCATCGAGTTGGCCGGTGGCGCTAAGGTCTTCCGGCAAAGTACGTTTGGCATAGGTAGCGAATCTGGCTACGGCAGACATGGGTACGCGATTGGCCACCAATGAGAGGTCATACTCCTGCGGCGCGGTGGGAAAGAATTTTCCGCTCAGGCGGATGCCTCCAGCTTCCACCGGCGTGCTGCAATCGAAATTGAGAAGCCCCTGGGTATATTGGCCCAGGCAGCGGGAACTTAGGTCGAACATCCCACGGCGATCAATATCGTACCGGCGAAAATTCTGCAGATTGGCTTCTGCGGTCAAGCGCATATCCGCCAGAGCGCCGGTGAGTTCGGCCTTAATGTCCAGCGCGCCGCGCCATCCCTTATCGTGACCCACGGCCAATCTTGACAGTTGTCCCAGTTGGCCTTCCTGCCATGAGAGTTGTAATTTCACGGGCGTTTGCCGCAGGTCGGCTGAACGTTTCAAGTCGCCTTCAATCTTGATCTTCCCGGTGTCACTCAGATTCATGTCCGTGCGCACCGGATTTCCCTGAAGGCGGAGGTGCCACAAGTCTTCAGACGCCAGCCAGAAAGCAAAGTCGGTGTTGACCAGGGCGTAGGGTTTTTTTACCGGGCCAATCTTGATGTTGATTCGCCCCGCATCTGCCTCGATGTAAGGGAATCGGGCGCGCTGTTCCGCGCGCTTTTTGGCCGTAGGCGCGCTGGGAATCTGTTCCGCGCGCACCAGCAGCGACTCTACGTTCCAGTGACCGTTAAGGTAGACAAGGTTCAGGCTGGGCGGAATCCTGTCTGACTCGTTGTGCAGCTTCAGATTGGCGATCTCCAGCCGTCCCTGCCACAACGAGGTAAGGCGGAGGTCCGCCGTCACCTTGCCACAGAGCAGCAGCGGCTCGGCATTGAAAGCCGGATCATCGGCAACGGCAAAATCATAGAGATCAAATCCCGGACGCGGCAGCAGACGAAAGCTCACCGACCCGATACTGACAGGGCGGCCCAGGGCGTTACTGAGAGTGCTGGCAAGGCGCGATTTGAAACGCTTTCCGTTGATTTGCGGAGGCAGAAAGGTCCCGAGCAAGAGAACCACGACGATAGCGAGAATAGTTTTCTTGCGCAACGATACGGCCATCAACGCACCGGATGGAACATTCGGCTCCAGCGAGTCTGGTCGAAGAAATGAACGGCTACGTGAAATACAAATGCAATTCGGTCGCTCCACGCGGTGCGGTTGTATTGATCTTCCGGAGTATCAAAAGACCAATAGATAAACAGCGGCCTTCCAATAAAATTCTCCTCCGGAACAAAGCCCCAATAGCGGCTGTCAAAGCTGTTTTCACGGTTGTCGCCCATGGCAAAGTAATGGCCCTCAGGGACTATCAGGTCTCCGTGGCTATCGAGGTTGGCGTGAAACTCCAGCGGCCATGTGGAGGGCCCGCCCTGGCCAACGGGGCTAATGGCGGGAAAGTCGTCTCGAAATGTATCCGGATCGCCCTTGGCCGGATCGTGGTAGACATACGGCTCTTTCTGGGGCACTCCGTTCACAAAAACAATGCGGTTCTCCAGATGGATCTTGTCGCCGGGAACACCAACGATGCGTTTTACCAGATGCAGGTCATGCTGGGCAGGAGATATGAAAACTGCAATCTCATCTCGCCGGATCTGCCGGTAAGGCATGAGCGGGCCCAGGTACCAGGCTGGCGGAGCGGCGCTCAGCCGGTCCACGAAAACGTGGTCTCCTACCAATAGAGTCTTTTCCATGGAACGCGATGGGATCTCAAAGGCCTGGATAATGAAGGTAATAATGAAGAGACCGGAGACCAGAACGGCCGCGATGCCAAGAATAGCCTCTGAGAAGGTTTCTTTTGGTTTAGGTTGTTTTTTTTCTGTTTTCTTGAAGAGCATTTTGTCCTGTCAGGAAGCGCCGCATTCACCGCACAAGGTGAAACATGCGGTCCCACCGCGCAAACTGCCACACATGGGTCAGCAGGCGTCCTGAATTGACGAGTTTACCATTGTCCCCGTCTCCAGCGGTGTCTTGCCGCTCGCGCAGCGATAAATAAATCAACAGGGGACGCCCAACGATGTTGGCCCGGGGTACAAATCCCCAATAGCGGCTGTCCAGGCTGTGGTCACGGTTGTCGCCCATGACGAAATATTGATCCGGCGGCACCACCAGTTCTCCGTTTTGCAGACGGCTCTGCAATTCTGTGCGCCATTTCGCCGCTACCTGGCCCGTCATATCGATTTCGGAAGGAAAATTGTCGCGGTAGAGGTTGGAGTCTCCAGTCACGTGCACCGCATATTTCTCCGGGATGGCTTCGTCGTTCACAAACACTTTTTTGTCGCGCAGCATGATGTGATCGCCTGGAAGCCCGATCACCCGCTTCACAAAATGCTGGGAAGGGTCAACTGGGTAGTGAAAAACGACAATGTCACCGCGCTTAAGTTCGGAGTATGGCATCAGCCAGCGCGTGATCCCGCCCTGGCCAAAATGGACTTTATCCACCAGCAGGTAATCCCCGATGAGCAGCGTTTTTTCCATGGATTCAGACGGAATCTGGAAAGCCTGGACGATGAAAGTGATGACAAACAAAACGATCACAACGATGGAAAGCAGGGATTGGACGAGTGTTTCACCATGATGGTGCGAGGGATGCACCACCGGCTGCGGTGTTCCCGCGGCCCCCGCTTCATGCGTACCGGGGTCGACCTGTGCGGCAGCCGCCGCTTCGGGCGGTTCCGCCACCTGCTGGCCGCTGGTCTCAGTACTGCTGACTATTTTGTCCTCTGGCCCTGTCATACACTTCGGTTCTCAGCCTGTGTTCGCAGATGCTCGAGCGCCTGCTTCGCTGCCAATTGCTCTGCCTTCTTCTTGGTTGCCCCTTCCGCTCGGGCTACATACTCCGGTTTGTTCTGTCCTTGAGGATAAACCCGGGCTTCAACCGTGAAGGTCTTTCTATGGTCTGGCCCCTCTTCTTTCACAGTTACATAGACCGGCTGCAGGCGTCCTCTGGATTGGAGCAACTCCTGCAACGCTGACTTGTAATCCGTCAGGCTGAAATCGGCGTCACTTTCTCCTGCTATGCGGTCCAACTCCGGTTCCAGGATTTGACGAATGATAAAGTCCCGTGCCTCTGCCAATCCGGAATCCAGATACATGGCGGCAATCACCGCTTCAAGGGAATCAGAGAGCAGCGTGGATTTAGCCCTGCCGCCGCTACGCTCCTCGCCCCGCCCCAGCCGGAGATACCTTCCCAGATCTAGTAAGGTGGCTACCTTTACTAGATGCCCGGCACTAACCAAATGCGCTTTTAATTTTGAGAGTTGGCCCTCGTGGAAGGTAGGAAAGCGCTCAAACAGAAGTTGACTGGTCACCAATCCCAGAACAGCGTCTCCCAGAAATTCAAATTGCTCGTTATCGAGCCTTTCACTGCCGCTGGGCTCCTGGCCGCCGGCTTTC
>DATDGH010000787.1:0-2904 GCA_036522215.1 Candidatus Angelobacter sp.
GCTATGGTGGCAAGAGCCTGAACCTGGGCTTTACCAAAGAAGATGCACGGGAGTCCGTGAAAAAGAACCGCAGCCTTTTTTTACAGGCGGCTGGAGCAGCCGATGGCCTCAAACCCTGGCCATTGGTGTCGCTTAAGCAGATTCATTCCGATGTGATTCATGTGGTGAAGTCGCCGAGGTCCGGCCGACTGGTGGGAGACGGGTTGATAAGCAACCTGCCCCGGGTCGCCCTGGGAATCCTGACGGCTGACTGCTTCCCCGTGCTCCTGGTAGACAACCGGAACAAGGCCGTAGGCGCTTTTCATGCGGGCTGGCGCGGTACCGTCCAGCGGATCGCGGCCAAGGGAGTGGGGGCAATGAGGCGCGAATACGGCACGCGGCCGGAGGATGTACAGGCGGTGATCGGTCCAGGAATTCACAAGTGCTGCTATGCAATTGGCGAAGAGGTGAGAAGCAAATTCGAATCGCAATTTGATTACGCCGCGGAGCTGATCCACGAGCAATATTCCCCCGATCCCATTCGCGAGAAATACCCGCTCCTGTTCCTGAACGTGCGTCCGCCGGGTCATGGCGACACTGCCACCAAAATGTACCTTGACATCATGGAGGCAAACCGCCGCCAGCTAGTGAAGGCTGGGGTTCCAGAAGAACAGATCTCAGTGCTGGACCACTGCACCTCCTGCGACAAACGAAGGTTTTTCTCACATCGCGCAGAGCGAGGAGTGACCGGGCGGATGATGGCGTTGGTTGGAATTAAAACCTGACGGATTAAGTTACGGTCCCTCATGCGACGTAGAGGGTTGTGCCGGCGTCTCCGGGCTCCCTGCAGCCGCAGCCGCGGCATGGTTGATCAGGTCTTTGAGCTCTTTGCTGGGCTTGAAGTAGGGAATCTTTTTGGCCGGAACTTCAACGCGGGCGCCGGTCTTGGGATTGCGTCCCACTCTGGGGCGGCGCTGCCGGGTGCGAAAACTGCCAAAGCCACGGATCTCAATCTTGTCGCCCGCCCGCAGGGAGCGCACGACGCTATCAAAGATGGTCTCTACAATGATTTCGCTGTCCTTGCGGGTAAGCTCGGCCAGGCGCGATACCTCTTCGATCAGATCGGCTTTGGTCATAGGCAGTCCTTATTCCTACCCGAAATAGACCCTCGGGTCAAGAAACTTTAGGATTTGTGAAAAGAAGAGTCTAACACCGTTTCTGGGGCACAATTACCTGTAAACTCCGGGGAACAAGACTGATTTCAGCCGGGGTATGGCAAGCAAGTTCACCATCGGCATAGAGATCAACGGCTGGATTGGATTCTATGCGGATTGTGCGCGCCTGGAAGTAGTCAACTTCCTTCAGCCGTGTGTGACCGCCAAAATAGATGATAGGCAGACAGAAGAAGACTTTCAGCTTGCTGATCTCTCCAACCAGGCAGACATCCAGTAAGCCGTCATCCAATTTAGCCCGTGGAGCAATCTTTACGCCGCCACCATAGCGATGAGCATTGCCCACGGCGATAAGAAGTGCCGATCGCTTATCCTTGCGAGCGTCAGTAGTGATTTGAATCTCAACCGGGTGAAAGGAAGCCAGCGCCTGCACGGCCGCGAACAGATATCCTGCGGTGCTTCGTATCCAGGACGGCATCCGGTTGGCGCGGGCGTTGGCCTCTGCGTCCAGCCCGGCTGCGACTACGCAGCAGAAAGGGATTTCCTGGTTGTCCTTTCGGATCAAGCCCAGATCTATTTCACGAATATTTATCTCGCCGGTACAGAAACGTTGCCATGTACGAAGTGCAATCCTTTCGCTATCGATGCCGAGAGCGTGGGCAAAGTCATTGCCGCTGCCTTTTGGAACAACCAGCATGGGGATTTTGTTGGCATAAAGCTGAGGGAGATAGCGGTGGACAGTACCATCACCGCCGAAGACCAAGGCGACGTCTGGGGTGGCCTGAGAGGAAAGTCCAAGAATGATTTCGGCGTTCTCAACTCTGAAAGCCTCCACAGACAGCACGGAAACTTTGGGAGACAACAGTGCAGCAACTCTCATAAAAAAAGAGTGGAGCGCAGCCGCCCTCGGCTGCGGGGTTTTATTCCTGCCAGCACCATTTGTACTCGCCAGGGAGTCTTGAAAGCCCTGCAGCAATCGGATTGCCTATGATGTGGAGTTTCCATTTTGAGTAACCGCCGTCGGTGCGCACAATTCGGTCGAACGACTCCGGTTCCCATAGCGCTCCGGTCCTTTTCAACAGCTTGTTCACGCTGTGAGCAGACGCTCCCTTAATGCCATTCATGATCTTAGCCAGCGTGTACCACCGTTCTTGATCTCTCTGGAGAGGAGTGAACAGCATATGTACGTGGTCGGGCATAACTACGCACGCATGGAGTCGAACGGTTCTACTGTTCTCGAAGAGACAGTGGTCGAAGACCAGCGAACGAGCTTCCTCAGGTAAGACGAATTCACGTTTGGTACCAAAAGTGACATAGAAGGTGCTTCCCGGCTTATCAATGTGCGGTAAATTCCTTCGGTAGAAGGTCATGTGCGTTTATGGCGCTAGCAACGCAGCCGAGGGCGGCTGCGCTCCACTCTTCATAGAGGCTGCTTCATCCTTAGCCTTAAGCCCTACGTTATCAAAGCAACGTTCTTAATTCGCCGTCCAACTTTCACCGTAATTTCCACTGGAATCAGTTTACTGAAAACAAGGAAATCTATTAGTTGCCCATTAATGTGAACTGCTCTTTGCTTTACTTTGCGAACTCCGTCCGTTCCCGAATCAGCAAGTCCACTTTCGCGAAGCAGCTTGTCGACACGAATATAGTACGGGCCTTCAAGAACGCTAGCCAAGTTCTTCCCTCCTTGTAGTACCACTGCATTGCCTGCATCACCTGCCTCGGTAATGACAGTCGCAATCCTCACTTGGAT
>DATDGH010000788.1:0-2145 GCA_036522215.1 Candidatus Angelobacter sp.
GATTGAATTGTCGGGCAAGATCCTGGGTAATCAGGCAGGCTTTAGACCTGGAAACCATGTCAAGGTCGTCAAAAAACCGGCCTTGTAGAATAAGCAAATTGCGGATCTTCTGGAACCCTTCTGTCACTCCCACCAGGGTGACCGGTTTTTCTGTGCTGTTGACCACCACATTCACGTTTCCAATATCGTGAACGCCGGCCACTTCCATCACGTGAGGGAGGGCTCGAGCGGCTTCTAAATCCCTGAGCGAAATCTCATCGGCCACGGAGCGGATGGCGTGGCTGCCTGGAAAATACGCGTAAATCAGGTCCGTTCCTACGGCTTCAATCTGCGCTATCACATAATTTTTGGCGATCATCGAGACCGTTACTACCAGTACAATGCAGGTGGTGCCGACGGTAATACCCAGCATGGTCAACGCGGCTTTAACCTTGTTAGCCAGCAGTGCGTCCAGGGCGACGCGCCAGGTTTCATTCTTGATCATGTCTTAAATGCTTAAGTTATAGCTTACCAAACATAGCACGCTGTAATGTCGAGACATGCATCAAGTAATCTTACCTGTGAAGGATGCGAATGCTGAATCCATGAAGTCATCATCGTCTTTACATTTCAAAACATTCATTTTGATACTGCTCATCGTAATATTTGGCCCTTTAGGTAACTTGTTCCTCGGCAAGGGCATGAAAAGTCTGGGGACAATGGTGGGCTGGTCCCCGGCGGAGCTGGTACGTTTTTTGACTCTGGTCCTGAAATCAGAGTTTGTGTGGCTGGGCATAGGCTGTTTGCTGGTTTTCATGGTGGCGTATGCGCTCGTGCTGTCCTGGGCTGATTACAGCTATGTGCAGCCCATCTCAGCTTTCGCCTATGGAACTGCGGCTCTGTTAGGTCATTTTGTGCTGCGTGAGATGGTTAGTGCCGTGCAATGGACTGGCATCACCATCATCTGTATGGGAGTTTTCGTAGTCGGCCGCACGCCACCGCGTACAACGGAGACCACCTGAATGCTGATTGAGGTGGTTTTGTTTTTCTTTGTCATGGTTGCTGGAACCGCCGGTGAAGTTTGCCTGGCACGCGCTATGCGGACCGTGGGAGAGGTCAAGGATTTTCGTCCGGGACCGCTCGTCCGGGTTGCCCTTCGGGCCTTTTGCGTGAAGTGGACGTGGGCTGGCGTGGCGCTGATGACGCTTGCCTTCTTTTCTCTGCTGGCCGTGTTGACCATCGAGAACGTTAGTTTCGTGGTTCCGGTGACGGCCCTCAGTTACGCCGTCGGGACGCTCGCTGGCAGCCTGTTTCTTCACGAACGAGTCACGCGCACGCGCTGGGCCGGTGTACTTCTGGTGTGCCTGGGAGTCACGCTGGTCTTGCTGGGAAAGCGATGAGCCTGCAATAATTTACAAAGCTCGTACAGTGCCAATTCGTCGAAGCATGCTAGTCTTAATTTATTAAGAGCCATGTCCTGGACGGTCAGGATACAACTTGGTTCCTGATGCGGCCAGGGCTGCCAGAACGCGGACTTAAATCCAATGCACCACAGTTCCAGAAGGAGCGCGCAACCTTGTGCGGGATCACTGGTTTTACACGGACCACCTGGAGTCCAGCGACCGAACGTATTAGCAGGGCCGCCTTTACCTTGCAGCATCGTGGACCGGACCAGCAGGGAGTCTTTCAGTCTGACTCAGTGGCTCTGGCGGCCACCCGGCTCAAGATTATCGACCTCGAGGGCGGTGACCAACCCATAGTCAGCGACGACGGCGACGTCGTCATCGTGTTCAACGGGGAAATCTACAACCACCAGGAGCTGCGCAGCGAATTAGAAGGACTGGGACACCGCTTTCTTTCCCGTTGTGATACTGAAGTTGTGCTCCGGTCTTTTCTGGAATGGGACCTGGAATTCGTTTCCCGGCTGCGCGGGATGTTCGCCTTCGCCATATGGTGCGAATCCAGGAAACGCCTGGTGCTGGGCCGGGATCGGGTAGGGATCAAGCCCCTCTATATTGCCCGTCGCGGGAAGGACATATTCTTCGGCTCAGAACTCAAATCCATCTTCGTCCATCCGGAGATTTCCCGTAACTTGAGTTTCCATGGCTTGGATTGTTATCTCTCACTCAATTATGTTCCCTGCCCATGGACGCTGGTCGAAGGCAT
>DATDGH010000789.1:0-8255 GCA_036522215.1 Candidatus Angelobacter sp.
ATTAGCAATTAGCTAAAGCAAACTTACCTGCGGCCTCTGCGATGGGGTTTTAGTTTAGTCCTGGCTTTGGTTTTGGGTTTGAAGTTGAGCCGAGGGCCAAGAAGCAATGGCCAAAGGCTGGTTTTTCTACGGTCTCCCGTCCGCCGAAGGCGCCGCTGGGACCATCCGCAGCGCGTCGGTTGCGGACAGCAATGAAAACTTGCATGGCTGGTCTGACCTGACGCACGCCAAAATGGCGATGCGCGGGAGTTTGACGATGGTGTCATCGGGCAGATCTTGTGGCACTACGGAAGCGCGCACAGCATCTGTGAGGGGTTCGAGCTGGTTGTCCGGACCGATGGCCTGAATGTCTGTGAGCCTGGAACCAGGTCCAACAATAACCATGTATTGGGCTATGCCTTCGGCGGCGGCGGAATTCCCAATTTGAATTGACCGGCGTTCTTTGACTCTGGACTTTGACTCATTGACGCGTGCAACCACCAGCGATTCATCGCCAAGCAGAAGTCCCAGACGTCGACGCCCATCTTTTTCGTCGTCGGTGGCAGTGCGGGTGGACGGAACCAGCGCAAGAACTTGCGCAAAGGTCTCAATGGCCTTGTCTTTTTTCCCCTGGGTTTCGTAGATTCTTGCCATATGCACGCCAATGGTGGTGCTGTCAGACAACTCCCAGGCGGCACGAATGTATTTTTCTGCCGCGGGGACATCATTTTTCTGGAACTTGATCCAACCCATCGTGTCCCAATAACTCGCCGCGCTGGCGGCCAGGGTTGCGGTTTTTGTCTGGATGCTTTGCAGCGTCACCTGATTCAACTCGATCTCTACCTGGTTGATGGAGCGTGCACTCCAGGATTCGGCCCGATCCAGATGGGTTTTACCCTCGGCCAGCCGGTAAGCCGCCTGGTTCAGCATCCTGGCCGAGGAGTCGAGTGCTATTGCGCGTTCAAAAGCAGAGGCAGCTTTATCATGCTTATCAAAATCAACGTAAGCTGAGCCGAGCAGGTATTGTCCGTAAGCATTATTCGGGGCAATAGAAGAAGCCTTTTCTAAATCCTGGACTGCGTGTTCCGCTTGATGCAGTCGCAGGTGAACGTAGCCCAGTTCACGAAGTATCTGCTCGTCTTTGGGATCGCGGGCGAGGTCCTTTTCCAGAACCTCAGCCGCCTGCGAGTATTTTTCCTGGGCGGTCAGAGAATATGCGAGTTGGAGATAGGGAGTTGAGGTGTCAGGAGCAAGTTCTACATACTTGCGGAAGGCCACTTCAGCTTCCGCATACTTGTGCAGGGCCATGCGGGTTGCTCCCAGGTGGTTCCAACCGTCTTCAAAGTCCGGGACTTCTTTTACCACTGACTCCAGGTTTTGCTCGGCGTAGCCCCAGTTCTGGGACTGAATGGCCGACTCCGCTTTGGTATAAAGAGCGGAAACAGCGGGCGGAAGTGTTTCAGGAGATACCTTGGCGGGCGGTGCGAGGTCAACCTCTATGGAGTCCTTGTGTTTGGATTTCTTATTCGGTTTACCTCCCCAATTCACCAGTGAAGCAATGATGTCCTTGCGAAAGGCCGCATATTCTTTGGCCTGGGCGGCGGGTACCTCAGGGACACGAACTATCAACCGCCACGAGGCGTGAATCGAATGGTCTACCCAGGAGGTGGCTGCCTGAAAGTCGGCAAAGTCCCGGGTAATGTGTACGTCCATTGGCTTAGCTTTGCTTTCACTCTTGAGGGGCAGGCTGAAATCCAGTTTGAGCGAGTATTCTTTTGGACCCTCAAGTTGGCCGGCGTGTTCCGGGAGCAAGGCAAGCAGCGAGTCAGAGCTGGAAGAACCCCTATTGGTGAGGACGCGGACCATTTCCTGGGTGGAGGAACCCAGGTCATCCTTTTTCATACTTTTGAGGTCTTCACCTTTCAACGTTCCGCTGAAGCGCACCTGCAGATGAAAAGGCTTGCTGATATCTGTAGGGTCGCTGTTTTTGAAGTCGCTCAAACTGAAATCCTGCTTCGAGCCTTCATTGGCCCGTTGAGAAAACATTTGCAACAATGAGTCCATCTGGCCGGGCGGAATGGTCAGTATGCCCTGGCGCATCAAGACCTCCCACTCCCCGCGGATGTCAAGACTCAGGGTTGCGTCCAGCTTGCCTTGCTCCGTGACTCCTCCCTTGACTTGTATCGCGTACAGCGTAGTCAGGGCGAGTTTCGACGGGCTGCTCTCAAGTGCCGGCGCGGCATCAGTAAACACGACCAGCGCCTTCTTGCCACGCAACTGCGGCAACAGGTAACCGAACGGTCCGACCCCGAGAGTTGAATCAAGCCACCGTTCCTCTCCTTCAATCTTAACCATATTGATGGCGTGATCGAATTGGAATGGAGAGGGCAAATCTGAATCAACATCCGCTTCAGTGTTGACCAGGACGGTTTGGCTATGGATTCCCTCGGCCTCCAGAAACGCATCCAGCAAGGTGGATTTATCTTTGCAATCCCCGTAGCGGTTCTCAAGGACTTCAGCGGCAACGTGGGGCTGGTAGCGTCCCACGCCAAAGGAAAGGCTCACGTAACGAATGTTGCGAGAAACCCACTCGTAAAGGGCCGTGGCCTTGCCTAACCCTGTCGTCTGGCCTTGCACTATGGCATCGGCGCGCGAACGGAGCTCTGGCGTAACCAGGCGGCGATCTTTTTCAAGCTGTGCGTACCATGCTCCCACTTCTTCCCATGATTGAAACGTGGACAGCATGAGCGTCCGTCCCGGAGGCCGGCGGCGTTGTCCCAGCAGCGTCTCCACATCAAACTTGAAATTCTTGAACGTGTCCGGGGGCTCGGGCCGGCGCAAATTGGAGGTCGCCCAATGGTAGATTTTCCGGTCACCTTCTTCACGGACCGCAGGCTCCAGTTCCGATGGAGACTTTATCTTGACCGCGCGGCTCCGAGGGACGTTCAGCTCTACTTGTTCGTCGAGGCAAATTGTGGTGTCGATGAAATTCCAGTTATGCCAGAATTGGCCCGCCATGAGCGGCTGGATGGTGGTGACTACTTCATATTCAACGGTGTCACCTACGGCAAGTCCCGGCACAGTCACATGTTTTTCGCGCGCATCCGTGTACAGAGGTGCTTCACGTGCAACCGGTGCGCTCAAGTCCTGAACAGCTTCCGGACTGGCTTTTATAACTTTGCCATCCGCCTTGATGACTTTTACACTTCGAATTTCCAGTTTTTCATTGGCCGCGTTGTAGTCAAAGACCAGCTGCCCTGCGGTCTGCAGTCCAGCAGCAGTTTGCACGTGCATTCTCGCCTGAAGCTCACGCGTGCCCGAACCATCATTTTCGTAACGCATGACGCCGCGCTTGTATTCGTAAATGTAAGGTTCGTCGGGATAGTCGGCGGCAGTCTTTTGGGACGGCTTTTCTCCAGCGGAGTCTTTCGAGGAAGGGGACTGGGCTATCGCGCTCAAACCCAACAGCGCTACCAGGGGCCAGATTGAGGCAATTTTCATAAGAGTCACCGGAAGAGCATAATCCTAAATCCTGCCGAATTTCATCCAGGAATATTGCCTAACGCGAAGCACAGGTTGACGGCCGTTTCCAGGGATTCGACTGCTACATGAATAGTGAATTTCGAGGGCTAAACGTTTCAAATTAGCTTTTAGCTCTTGGCCATTGGCTTTTAGCTTGAGTAAGGCTGGTCTTAAACATTCGCTTCCCAAAGTTCATGGTGGGGACAGTCAATGGGGAATGAAGACAAAACCTACGGGCAGCGGGTAAGGGACCAAAGGCGAAGGGCCAAAGGACTGCTTCCTGCTACACTCCAGTAATGGGGAAAATCGCTTACCTGGAGTGCACCAAATGCCACCGCCACATTAGCGGAGACAAACCGCAGACGGTCTGTCCAGAAGATGGGGGCTCACTGTATGTCCGGTACGAATTGAATTCTCTCAAGGGAAAGTTTACGCGCGAGTCGTTGTGCGACCGTCCTGCCACCATGTGGCGCTACCGTGAAGTATTGCCGGGTGACGATCCCGTTACCCTGGGCGAGGGCTTTACTCCCATGCTTGCGGGCCGTGAAAATCCGAATTGCTATATAAAGGATGAAGGGATCAATCCCACGGGATCATTCAAGGCCCGCGGACTGTGCGCTGCGGTCACCATGGCCCGCCAATATGGTTTGAAAAAACTGGCTATCCCCTCCGCCGGCAACGCGGCCAGCGCTCTGGCTGCTTATTGTGCCGCCGCGGGCATTGAAGCGCACATCTTTATGCCCAAAGATGTGCCCACAGCAAACTATGTTGAATGCAAAGCTTACGGAGCCAAAGTTACTTTGGTAGACGGTTTGATCTCTGATTGCGGCCGAATGGTGAATGAACGCAAACAAGCGGAGGGCTGGTTTGAAATCTCCACATTGAAAGAACCGTTTCGCGTGGAGGGCAAGAAGACCATGGGCTATGAAGTTGCCGAACAGCTCAACTGGAAGCTGCCGGACGCAATTTTTTACCCCACGGGTGGCGGAGTGGGTTTGATCGGGATGTGGAAGGCTTTTGAAGAGATGGAGCAACTGGGTTGGATAGGAAAAGAGCGCCCGAAAATGATCTCAGTACAGGCTTCCGGCTGTGCTCCTGTAGTCAAGGCGTGGAATGCGCACAAGCCAGTTGCCGAAGTTTGGCAGAATGCTCACACCCTGGCCGCCGGACTGCGCGTGCCCAAACCGTACGCCGATTATATCGTTCTGGATATTTTGAGAGAGAGCGGCGGCACGGCCATTGCGGTCTCTGACGAGCAGATTTTCGATGCGGTGCAGGAATGGGCAGAAAAAGAAGGAGTCTTTGCCGCTCCGGAGGGCGCAGCGTCGCTGGCAGCTTACAAGATCCTTCTGGAGCGAAAGGTCCTTAAGCCCAGCGACAAAGTTGTGTTGTTCAATACCGGCTCCGGACTGAAATACATCGACGTGATCGCGAAGGCGATGGAGCGCGGCCAACAAGCCATAGCGACAGGAACAGCAATGCCGGCGTCACGCAATATTGGCGGGATCATTCAACCGTATTAGGCCGCTATGCGAGCGGTTACACGAATTTTGGTCTCCTTGCCACGGAGACAACTTCGTTCTCGCCGAGAATTTGGTAATTGAGTAAGTTGGTAATTTGGTAATTTAAAATCAAAACCAAAACCTAGATGCAAGGGATATCAAGGCGACGCCCTTGGCTGGTTAGTAATTACAAGCTATCTCATAAATGGTTAGAGTAACGAAATCAACAGTTTTCGAAGCCAGGGGCTAAAGCCCGGAGTTGTGTGGAAGACGCTATTTTCGCGGGTTCTAAAGAACCCGCTCCCCGGACTAAAAGTCCGGGGCTTCCACCCGCCGAGTTAGAAAACCATTTATGAGATGAGTTCTAGCATTTAAGAGTTAGCTAAACCCTTTTCAACTTTTTGCAAAGTGGCATGACTGAGCGACTGTACTATCACGACTCCTTTCTCTTGAGCTTCGACGCCCGTGTGCTGGAGGCGACGGAGCGCCAGGGAAGAAGCGCCATCGTGCTGGACCGCACAGCGTTTTATCCCACCAGCGGTGGACAGGTGCACGATACCGGCAAACTCATGCTTGAAGACGGAAGGGAAGTAGCGGTTGGGGAGACAGCCGAGGAAGAAGATGGAAGGATTTTCCATTTTACTGCCGGCCCGGTTGAGCAAGGGCAGACAGTCCATGGAGTGATTGATTCCGCACGGCGCCGCGATCACATGCAGCAGCATTCCGGACAGCACGTGCTCTCAGCGGCATTTGTCCGCTTATTCGATGCGCCGACCGTCAGCTTTCATATGGGAGTGGAAAGCTGCACCATTGATCTGACAGTGAAATCCCTCAACAGCAGCGAGGTGGCGCAGACAGAACTACTGGCGAATGAAATCGTCAGTGAGGACCGCGCGGTTAATATCCGGTTTGTTTCGCTGGATGAGGCGCGCCAACTGGCACTGCGTAAGCTGCCACCCAAACAAAGCGGCCAACTGCGGCTCATTGATATCGTTGATTTTGATCTGACTGCATGTGGCGGAACTCATGTTCGCTCTACCGGACAGATCGGGGCCATCCTGGTGCGCAAGATCGAAAATGTGAAGCAGGGTGTGAGGGTTGAGTTTGTGTGTGGACTACGCGCGGTTGCCACAGCGCGGCAGGACTATCTAACATTGACCCAGGCGGCAAGTCTGTTCTCTGCCCATATTCGCGAATTGCCGGGGCAGGTGGAGAAGTCCATTCAAGAGAGCAAGGCTGCGGGAAAGATCCAGCATAAGCTGTTGGAGGAATTAGCTGAGCTTTCCGCAGAACGTTTGCTCGCTCAGGTAACGAGTAGTCCACGGACGATCACCCGCTTTTTTCCTGACCGCGATGCCACATTCATCAAATTACTGGCGCAGAAGCTGACGGCCTCACCCGATGTGACCGCGTTCCTGGCTTCCGGCGTGGGCCAGGTGGCGCTGGTTTTTGCCCAGAGCCCGAGAATGAAAGCCAATATGGGCCAGCTCATGAAAGAGGCCATGGCGACACTTGGCGGCCGCGGAGGCGGCTCGGCTGACATGGCCCAGGGCGGCCTTCCGGTTGGAGCCGCTGACCTGGCAAAGGTTGAGGACGTTTTACAAGAAATGGCGGCCAGACTACAGGCAGCCACTTAGCCACGCAATACAGATTTGGAGTACTGTGCCGGGGAGACGACTGGGTTGCGCGAAGAGGCGGCGTCCTTCCAGCGAAACACAAACACGCAAGCCAGAAGCACAAACGTCACCAGGATGATTGCTCCATTGGCGAGGCCAGAAATATCAACGGCGTAAGTAAGGTCCGGCGTTATCGGCATGGAGGTGTAACTTACTGCCGCCATTGCAGTGTACTGCATAGCGGGAATTGCCGCTCCCATAACGATGGAACAGACGATTTCGGCCGGGAGGTGTCCGGGTGGGAACGACCAGCTTGCAGGATTCCATGTCCAGGCCCTAATCTTTGGAGGCAATGATTCCATCCCAATTACGTGTGATCTGCGTTGTCTTGATTGTTGCAGTTCACTCTTCCGCTCAGTCCCAGCCTGATTTCAGCAAAGCCGATGCCGAAGCCCTGACCTTCCTGACAGAGTTGGTCAAGATCAACACCAGCAATCCTCCGGGAAACGAAAGCCGTGCGGCCGAGTACATCAAAGGCGTGCTGGCTGCGGAGGGAATTGAATCTCAGATTTACGAATCCGCGCCAGGCCGTGGCAACCTGGTCGCGCGCTTGAAAGGCAATGGCCGCAAAAAGCCGCTCCTGCTCATGGGACACCTGGACGTGGTGGGCGTGGAGCGGGATAAATGGACCCTGGATCCGTTTGCCGCAACCAGCAAAGATGGATATCTCTACGGCCGGGGCTCGCACGACGATAAAGCCATGGATGCCGCCAATCTGGAAGTCTTTCTTCTGCTGCATCGCCTGAAAGTGCCTCTGGACCGAGATGTGATCCTGCTGGCCGAAGCGGGAGAGGAAGGCACCACGCAGTTTGGGATTGATTACATGGTGGCCAATCATTGGGACGAGATCGCCTGCGAATTCGCGCTTAACGAGGGTGGAAATACGCCGGAAGAAAATGGAAAAGTGCAATATGTGGGCGTCTCTACAACGGAGAAGGTGCCGCGCGGCATCAAGCTGGTGGCGCGCGGAACCAGTGGGCATGGTTCCGCTCCGCGCCTGGACAATGCCATTGTGCATCTGTCCGCGGCTGTGGCCAAAGTGGGTATGTGGGAAGCGCCGATGCGCCTGAATGAAACTACCAGACGCTTCTTCCAGCAATTGGCGAAGATCAGTCCACCGGAGCAGGCCCAGCTCTATGCGCATGTGGAGGATCCTGCGGTGCAGCAAAAGCTGCGCGCAACCGAGCCTGGCTATTACTCCATGCTGAGGACGTCACTGGTGCCCACGATCATCAGCGGTGGTTTCCGTTCCAACGTGATTCCCGCGGAGGCGGAAGCTCGTCTGGACGTGCGCGCTCTCCCGGATGAGGACATGACCGCGCTCAAGGCGGAGCTTGCCCGTCTCATCAATGATCGCCAGGTTGAGATCGTGGATGCTCAGACCCAGTTTCCGCGTCCGGCAACGCCGCCTTCAGGTCTGGATACCGATGCTTTTCATGCGCTGGAGCGCGCGCAACAAAAAACGTTTCCAGGTGCGCTTACTATTCCCATCCTGCAAGCCGGGGCCACGGATTCATCGGAGTTGCGGGCCAAGGGTGTTCAGGCTTACGGAATTGGAACCCCTTCCAGCGCCAAC
>DATDGH010000790.1:0-1801 GCA_036522215.1 Candidatus Angelobacter sp.
CGTCACATCCCCCGGATCTGCCTGGTTGGTCATGACCAGCACAGCGAAATCCTTCAACGGCGCCATCCACACAATGGCAAGGTTCATGGTGTTGCTGCCTGTATGAGTCAGGGCCAAGCCTCCAGCCCACGGGCGCTGCGCATGGCCCCAGCCAAAACCGTAGTCGCCAAAGGGGGCGGTGTGTAGATATTTGATGGTTTCCGGCTTGAGCAATCCTGGTTCGCCGCGCTCACCCCGCAGGTGCGCCTGAATGAACTTCGCCCAATCGCCAATCGAGCAGTGAACGGTCCCAGCCGATGCGACTACCGGTGGATTGTCCATTTGTGGCCCGGGTTCGATCGGTACATGATGCGTTCCCTCCAGGCGATGCTGCCAGGGTTCATCAATCTTTCCCGCCGTGCCCATAGCGCCAAAACCACATGTGCTCATCTTCAGCGGGCCGAAGATCCGCTTCTGCATCAGCTCTTCCCACGGAAGATTGGTAATTTTTTCCGCAATCACTCCTGCAACTGCGTAGCTTCGATTGGAATAGAGAAACTGCTTGCCCGGTTCATTCACCGGCGGCTCACGCAGAATCATCTTCACGAAAGCCCAACGCTGCTCTCGCGGCGGCCCCGGCAGTTCGTAGAGGTCAATGCGCGTCTTTCCCTCCGGCCAGGCCCCGCCAGAGAAGCCGGCGCGGTGGGCCAGCATCTGCTCCACAGTAACGTGGCGGTACCCAGGATTCATATCTTTCACCAATTCGGGAAAAATCTGCTCCAGCGTCTGGTTCCAGGAAAGCTTGCCTTCTTCCACCAGGGTCGCCAGCAGTGTAGCGGTTATGGCCTTGCTGTTTGAACCCAGATGAAACTGATCGTCTATTCCCGCTGGAGTGTCTGCTCCATATTTGCGCACACCTGCCACGCCAACTGCCTGCGAGCCTTTGCTGGTAACAATGGCGCCAGCCAGCGCCGGCAAATCATGCTTTTGACGGATAGGCTCAAGCAGCGACCGCAAATCTCGAGGAGATGGACTTCCTTGTAGACAAAAACCAGCAGCCATAGCACAGAGCACCAGCAATGAAATTCTGAGGGTATTCATGGATCTTCGAAGGTGTTTATACCACGGTCCTTGCGGTCAAGCTGGGTTTCTTGAGGTTATAGTTTCAGCGCCAGGAGTTTTTGGCTTTTCAGCCTTACTGAGTTTTGATTTTTGTTCCCTGGAGTTTGATTTTCTTTTGCTGCTCCTCCGTGGGCTCCGTTTTTCTCTGCCTGCCCGCCGTGGCGGGTGACCTCAGTGGTGAGATTGTAAGTTTTTAAATTCGCGTTCATTCGCGGCCCAAGGTTTTGATCTGCGACGATCTGCGAAAATCTGCGGCTAATTTGGTTGTGGCTATGCTACGCCGTGTCTCCGTGGTGATCCTTTGAGTTTTGGTTGTGGCTTCGCTCGGTCTGTGTCCTCTGCGTTTAAAGGTGTTGCCGTTGATTTTGCTAATTGCCAGTTGCTGACTGCCAATTGCTTGGTTCCCTACTCCCAAACTGCTACCGGCCGCTCTTTCAACCAGAGAATGAAATCTGTCGCAGGCGGCGTGCCGCCCAGGAGACGCAGCCTGGTTGCGCATTGGGCCCGATGTCCATGAGTGTGCATGCAAACCTGCATCATTCCCTCGGCCACAGAAAAACTGTGTCCGGGAATAAATTGCGTTTCCAGTCTTCGGGCCAGATCCCCTTCCTGAATTTGCGTGAGCCACTCCTGCTCTTGCGCGCAGGTCTTTTTGTAATTCGCGATGATAGCGTCCAGCGACTCGGGAACTTCGGACTCT
>DATDGH010000791.1:0-2442 GCA_036522215.1 Candidatus Angelobacter sp.
GTATCATCAGCAATACTTTGAAAGGGAAGTTCTGCCACGGCTGGCGCAAATGCCGAACGCAATATTCGTCAGCTCGCCATCATCAGAGCAAAAGCGCGCGTTGTTGCGGCAGTCCAGAGCAGTTTTGATCATGAGCCAGGTGGATGAGACCAGCTCTCTGGTGGCCATGGAAGCCGCCGCCAGTGGCACTCCGGTCATTGCTTCCCGACGTGGCGCATTGCCGGAGATTTTGAGAGAGGGCGTCGCCGGCTTTTTGGTGGATGAAGTTGAGGAAGCCGTGGAAGCTTTGAAGCGAATCGAGACGATCGATCCACCAGATTGCGCAGCTCATGCGGAGAGAAACTTCAGTAGCTCCAGCATGGCGGATGGCTACGAGAAGATCTACGCCGATCTCCTGTGGCAGAAATTCCCCTTGCCACTACTGACATTCGGATGACCGGATGACCCGATCTATCCCGCGAGTCCCATCTTCCGCACCACTTCCTGAAACCGAGGGTGCTTGCGGAGGGGATCAAGCATGGGATCAACGTTCATCCAGGTGAGGCCGTCAGCGCGCTCTTCAACAGCTTTTTCCAGCCACGTGAGGGCCTGATTTGGGTCACCCATTCCAGCATAGAGCATGCTGAAGTAGGTAGCAGGAATGTAGCGTTTCTTGGCCGCTGCCTTGAAGGCTTCAAGAATTTTCTCCGTCTGATTCTTTTTGCCTACCAGGCCGTAGGCGAGTCCCAGAGCTGCATCCACCAGCGGCACCTCGCCTGCTGCCGCGCCTTTGGATTTCAGTTCGGCTATGGCTTCCACCGTCATTCCCATCCGCGAATAGGCCCGTGCCAGTATGTAGTGCAGCATGAAGTAATTGGGATCCAGCTCGATTGCCTTCTTGCATTCCTGCGCAGCGTGTTCGTACTCACGGCTGAAGTAATAGGCAGCGGCGCGTGTGACATGAACGGCCACCAGCCGGTGAGGATCAGTCTGCTGAACGATGGTGAGCGTTTGCTCAATCTCCTTGAGAGCATCGTCCTGACGGCTCAGGGCCAGCAGCAGCCACGAGTACCAGAGATGAGCAGGAGCGTGGTCCGGATTCAGTTCAATGGCGCGACGATAGCTGGCCTCTGCGCCTTTCCAGTCCCAGTGGTAATGATGGAGCACAAGGGCCAGAGCGGTGTGCGCCTCGGCCAGGGAATCATCCAGTTCCAGCGACTTCCGTGCCGCCGCCTCAGCTTTGGGCATGGCTTCATGTGGCGGCAGCAGATCGAACGGAGCGGTGGCGAGCAGGGCGTAGGCGCTCGCTAATCCAGCCTGCGACGGCGCATGATCCGGATCTTCACTGATAGCGGCCTGAAAGTGCTCAATACTCTTTTTGACGGTGGCGGCAGTCATCCCATGAAGGTGATAGCGGGCCCTCAGGTAATTTTCGTAGGCCTCAGGCTTAAACTTTCCGCTCGCTGCTTCCAGGCCGGAGAGTCGCGCCTGCTCCGGACGACTGATCAGCACATGAATCTCACGGGCAATCCCCTGGGCAATATCAGCTTGAACTGCCAGGATGTCCCTCAGGTCGCGCTCGTAGGTTTCCGCCCAGAGCTGAGTTTGCGCCTTCAATTCCACCAACTGCGCAGTGATGCGGACCCTGCCTTCGGCACGACGTACACGCCCCTGAAGAATGTAGTCCACGCCCAGCTCTGACTTGATCTGTCCCAGCGACTTGTTGCTGGCCTTGTAATTCATGGCCGTGGAGAGGGCAATCACGCCCAGGCGTGCCGGTTGCAGACGCGTAAGCTGGGTGATCATTTCTTCCGTGAGCCCGTCGCTGAAGTAATCCTGTTCCGGATCAGCGTTCAGGTTCCCAAATGGAAGCACAACCAGTTTGATCTTTCCATCTTTAGCGCCCGGCACGGACAGTGGCTCGGCAACTTCCTGCTGACGGGTGTTAAACCATGCCTCCAGTTCGCCCTTGTAGGCGTAGACCGACCCCAGCTTGTCGTGCTGGTGCCGGTAGACAGGAAGGCCCTCCTTCTTTTCCCACCGCTGCACGGTGCGGACGTCCCGGCGCAGATAGGTCGCGATTTCTTTCCATGAGTCCAGGCGGTCAGCCGAACTTCTGGAGGCGCTGGCGATAGCGGTCATGGGCCAGAGTATACGACATTCAGCGTCAGGCTCATTCGCCGTTCCTTGCCGCTTGTGAGCCGGATGCGGTGCCGGTAAGGTCTGAACATGCAAGGTGCAGGTTGGTGAAAACGGCGCAGGCTCAAGGGTGGTACGGATGTTGCTGGCTACGCTCGCGGCGACAAGGGCCATCCCAGCCGTAACCCCGGCGGGATTCGCCTTTGCAGCATATTCTGCTCACCCTTGACCTGAACCAGGGAGGGGAAGGGTTAAGAAATATTTTCTTGCAAAAAACAGTGCAAGAAAACCCACCCCCTGACGATCTGAGGATGAAACCGAACA
>DATDGH010000792.1:0-2019 GCA_036522215.1 Candidatus Angelobacter sp.
CAGCAACAGGTCCAGGAGACGTTCCTCGGCATTCTGTTCGGCCTTTTCCGCCACCTCTTCCATTTTTTCTTCCCGCACCATGTCGATGGCGATCTCCACCAGGTCGCGGATCATGGATTCAACATCGCGTCCGACATAACCGACCTCAGTAAACTTCGAAGCCTCAACCTTGAGGAAGGGAGAATTGGCCAGCCGGGCAAGCCGGCGGGCAATCTCTGTTTTTCCCACTCCCGTAGGCCCGATCATGATGATGTTCTTGGGCATGATCTCTTCCGCCAGGTCCGGCGACAATTTCTGGCGGCGCATGCGATTACGCAGGGCAATGGCCACAGCCCGCTTGGCCTCATGCTGGCCGACGACGTGTTTATCCAGCTCGGAGACGATTTCCCGCGGCGTAAGTTCGTCCAGGCTTACGCCAGTCTCTTCGGCTACAGGTGGAAGGTAAATGGCCATGGTTGCTGACTGCTCCGCTTAACTCGCTGAAGTTGGCGCACCTTTCTTCTCCGCTTCTGCCAGTTCTTCTATGGTAAATGTTTCGTTGGTGTAGATGCAGATCTTGCCCGCAATCTTCATGGCCTCCTCGGCGATTTTGCGCGCCGGCAGGTCAGTATTTTCAGCCAGGGCCCGCGCCGCGGCCACAGCGTAGGGGCCACCGCTTCCTATTGCAGCAACGCCGCCGTCCGGCTCAATTACATCGCCTGCGCCACTGATCAGGAAAGTCTGATTGATATCGCTGACCAGCAGAAGCGCTTCCAGGTGGCGAAGCACCTTGTCTGTCCGCCACTCCTTGGCTAATTCAACTGCAGCCCGCCCCAGATTGCCGTGATACTGCTCCAGCTTGGCTTCGAAGCGGGCAAAGAGCGAGAAAGCGTCCGCAGTAGAACCGGCAAAGCCCGCAAGAATCTTATCGTTATAGAGGCGGCGAATCTTCTTGGCTGTGTGCTTAATGATTCCCTCGCACAGAGTCACCTGGCCATCGGAGGCCATGACCACATTGCCATTGCGGCGTACACAAACTACGGTGGTTGAGCGGATTCTCGGCCGATTTTGGGATGGATGTACTAGCGTCTCAGAAGCCATGAGCACAATATTTGATTATACATTTGATACATTCTCTGCATGGCGAAACAGATCCCACTTGGTACTCGCGGCACATTTGAGGCGAAGGTTGAGCATCAGCACACGCTGAACCATTTCAATCCCGCGCTGCCCCCGATTTTTTCAACTCCCAATATGATCGGCTTGATGGAACAAGCCGCGTTTGTCGCCATGGCGCCGTTTTGTGATCCAGGAGAAATCAGTGTGGGCACGGCGATCAACATCGAGCACCGCGCCGCTACCGGCATTGGGGCCACCGTGAAGACTGAGGCCGTGCTGGAATCCAACGACGAGCGCTTTTATGTTTTTCGCGTGACCGCCCACAACGGGGAAAAGGAGATTGGGCGGGGAACGGTTTCACGGGCCTTTGTGAAAGCAAAGTCCTGACCTGGACACAACAAGAATGGAGTGAGAACGGATGTTTGTTGGCCACTACAGCGCGAGTTTCGCCGGCAAGGCTGCCGACAATCGGATTCCGCTGTGGCTGCTGTTTATCTCCGTACAGTTCATGGACGTGATGTGGGCCATCTTTGTTCTCCTGGGTATTGAAAAAGTCAGGATCGTTCCCGGCATCACCGCTTCAAACCCATTAGATCTTTACTACATGCCTTATACCCATAGCCTGGTCGGAGCTGCCGGCTGGGCGGTGCTGGCGGGCGCTATTTGCCAGCTATTCCCGACTCTGCGGGGCAGACGAACTGGAGTGATTGTGGGGCTGGCGGTTTTTTCCCATTGGATTCTGGACCTGATTGTTCACCGTCCTGATCTGCCTCTTTATGACAATAGCTTCAAGAAGGGTTTTGGCCTCTGGAACGATCGCGCCTTGGCGTTCATCCTGGAGATAGCCGTGCTGGTGGGCGGCGTTGCGCTGTATCTCCCCAAGGCATCGCACAAATGGAGGATTGTGAGCTTCGTCTGCCT
>DATDGH010000793.1:0-7522 GCA_036522215.1 Candidatus Angelobacter sp.
CAGCAGGCGGCTTTTGGAAACTGGATATGGCGTAGCAGGTCTTGATAACCTGAATCCTTTTTACAACGAAGGCCTCAAGGCGGCCCGCCTTGAACTTTTGCAAAGACAGAAGATGTTCGAGTTCGCGCAAGGAGATATCGCGGACGGCGCTTTTGTCGAGCGAATTTTCCGGCAGCATGAATTCGGGCCAGTTGTCCATCTGGCGGCGCAGGCGGGAGTCCGATATTCGCTGGAAAATCCTCATCTTTATGTGAAGAGCAACCTCGAAGGGTTCGTGAATCTGCTGGAAGAAGCGCGCAAGAGAAATACTCCCCATTTCGTTTATGCATCTTCCAGTTCGGTCTATGGGGCCAACAAAAAAATTCCGTTTTCAGAGCAGGACAATGTAGATCATCCTGTGAGTCTCTATGCAGCCACAAAAAAAAGCAATGAGTTGATGGCGCATGTATATGCTCATCTGTACAAGCTGCCGCTGACCGGGCTGCGTTTTTTTACGGTATATGGTCCCTGGGGACGGCCGGACATGGCGATGTTCAAGTTCTGCAAAGCTATTCTGGAAGGTTCTCCCATTGACGTCTACAACCATGGAAACATGAAGCGCGACTTTACCTACATCGACGACGTGGTGGAAGGAGTCATTCGCATCATGGAGAGCCCGCCGGGTTTCAAGCCGCAGCACGGTCTGGAAGATGCAGCCCTTGCGCCTCATCGGGTGTACAACATTGGAAATAATCAGCCGGTTGACCTTTCAAGGCTTATTCAGATACTGGAAGAAAAACTTGGCAAGAAAGCGAAAACGCGGCTGCTCCCGATACAGCCGGGCGATGTGCCCATTACTTATGCGGATGTAGACAGGCTCACGCAAGCCGTTGATTACCGCCCCAAGACTCCCATAGAAGAAGGCGTCAGTCGATTTGTGGCCTGGTATCGCGACTACTATAAGACTTGAAATTCTGCAGCGCCGCCGGAACCAGAGTGGTTACGCCATCTGGATGACGGCCCGATTCTGTACAATGGGGTCTTGGCAGGAGTTCACAGTCTGGTAAATTGAGGGAGATCTCAGTTTCCTGTCACAAGGCTCAAGAATGCGAATCGCAGTTATCGGTTCCGGTTATGTTGGCCTGGTCGCGGCGGCGTGTCTCGCCGAGCTTGGGCACAAAGTGATATGCGTTGATAAAGACCGGGAAAGAATTGCTGCCCTAAATGAGGGCAAGACACCGATTTTTGAGGATTACCTGCAAGAGCTCCTGGATCGCCATCGTTGCGCAAATCTGCGCTTCTCCACCGAACTGCATGATGCAATTCGTGAATCCTTGGTTATTTTGATCGCTGTTGGAACTCCAATCGCAATTGACGGCGACGCCGATCTTTCCCATGTGGAAGCGGTAACCCGGGACATTGCCTGCGCGGTGGAGGGATACAAGGTGATCGTGGAAAAGAGTACCGTGCCGGTCTTTACCAGTGCCTGGATGGAACGGGCGATGGTCCTGAATGGTTGTGACCGAGAGGAGTTCGACGTTGTTTCCAACCCTGAATTTCTTCGTGAGGGAAGTGCGGTTAAGGATTTTCTGTACCCTGACCGGATTGTGGTCGGGAGCAATTCCGAACGCGCGCTGGGTCACTTGCGCGAGATGTATAGTCCACTGGTTGATGGCAGCTATGTCCAGAGGGCCGATGCGGTTCCGAAGCCTGATCGGGCGAACGTTCCTCCTGTTTATATCGAGACTTCCACACAAAGCGCCGAGCTCATCAAGCATGCGTGTAATGCGTTTCTCGCCATGAAGATTTCTTTTATCAATGCGGTGGCCAATGTCTGCGAAGCCGTTGGCGCTGATATCGAGGACGTGTGTAAGGGCATCGGCAGCGATACTCGCATCGGCCCCCGTTTTTTGCGGGCGGGCATTGGTTATGGCGGATCGTGTTTCCCCAAGGATGTGGCTGCATTTCGCTCAGCGGCTCGAAAACATGGTTATCGTTTTGAATTGCTGGATGAGGTGCACCGTATCAATCAACAACAGCGTCACCGTTTCATGAAGAAGGTACGGCTAGCTCTTTGGACACTGAAAAATAAACGTCTGGCGGTTCTGGGCCTGTCTTTCAAAGACGGGACTGATGATGTGCGGGAGTCACCGGCCATCGATATTATCAAGGGATTAATCGAGGAAGGCTGCCAGATTACGGCGTTCGACCCGGCGGCCATGGAGCGAGCCAAAGAACTGCTTGGGAGTTCCATAGCGTACGCACCCGATCCATACGCCGCAGCCAAGGACGCCGACGCTCTGCTCATCCTCACCGAATGGAAAGAATTTGCCGGCCTTGACTTAGCCCGCATCAGACAATTGCTGAATTATCCCATCGTCCTGGATGGCCGCAATCTCTACACTCCCGCCGATATGGCAAAGGCCGGTCTGAATTACTACAGCATGGGGCGGGCCCCGCTGGAAGTCTCTCATCCAATGCCCATTCGGCCAATTGCGGAATGATGCAATCGTCATCCCGAATCACGTTTGAGTGAAGATTCCAGCTATTCCGGACAACCTCTTTCCTGTCGGCGACAATCGAACCGTTGGAATCTGCCTGGAATCAACGTTGCTGCTTGGTGGTGACGAAAGCACGATCAATGACAAAACTGCGAGTGCTGGTGACCGGAGGCGCGGGCTTTCTTGGCTCTCACCTGTGCGATGCTTTAGTGGCAACAGGAAACTCTGTCGTCTGCCTGGACAATCTCTCGACCGGTCGCATATCGAATATCGCTCATCTCTCAAGGGAACCTCGGTTCGAATTCATTCAGCACGATGTATCTGAACCGTTCGATTTCGGTCCAGTGCATTTTGTATTTCATTTTGCCTCGCCTGCGAGCCCTGACGATTACACTCGCAACGGCGTTGCTACGCTCCGGGCCGGCAGCTACGGCACTTTTAACTGTTTGGAACTGGCACGGAAGTACAGATGTGGCTTTCTCTTGGCCTCCACCAGTGAATGCTATGGTGATCCGCTGGAGCATCCTCAGCAGGAGACTTACTGGGGAAATGTAAACCCCATCGGCCCGCGTTCAGTTTACGATGAGGCCAAGCGGTTTGCCGAAGCGGCTACAATGGCCTATCGTCGCAGTCACGGAGTCCTTACCCGGATCGTAAGGATTTTTAATACCTACGGCCCCAGGTTGCGCCTGAACGACGGGCGGGTGATCTCAAATTTTCTAAAACAGGCGTTGTTGGGTGAGAATCTTACTGTATACGGAGACGGTTCTCAGACTCGTAGCTTCTGCTACGTAAGCGACTTGGTTGAAGGGATTATGCGTCTGGCCCAGGTCAATGAGCCATTGCCCGTAAATATAGGCAATCCCACCGAATTTACCGTGTTGGAATGTGCCAGGAAAGTAATAGAAGTCACCCGATCCACCAGCAAGATTTGCTTCCGCGACGCGCTACCCGAAGATCCCCGACAGCGCTGTCCTGATATCAGAAGGGCGAGGGCGCTTCTAGGATGGGAGCCGAAGATCGATCTTGCGGCTGGCCTCCATCGCTCGCTCAAATACTTCTCAGAGGCAGTCAGAAACCATCAGTTCCCCGAGTTTTCGACGGCGGCTTAAGTGGCTTAAGGTCCGACTTAGCCGGTCAAGCAGTAACACAGTTGATACACCCCACTCGTAATGAGATGCGGGCTAATTGGCTTTACGGTTGACTCTGAAATTTGCTATGGTCTTCTCAGGTGTGCAAAAGCCAAAGGTTTGTCCTCTTTGATGGGTGTTCTAAAGGCCAGGGGCGGGAGTAACATTAAAACCTTCTAAGGAAGCGGTTCAGGTGTGCAAAAGCGGAAACTTGGCAATGTGTTACCCTATTTTTGCGCCATTGCTGCAACTTAATGGAAATGAATCAGTTTAAGTAAGGGGAAGAGTCTCTTTCGACATTGGTGACTGTCATTTAACTTGGAGACGAAATGAACGCACTCATTACAGGCGGTGCAGGTTTCATCGGTTCGCATCTGGCGGAACGGCTGGTGGAGCGGGGTGATCACGTGACGATCATTGACGACCTCTCTACTGGTTCTGTTCATAACATCAAGCATTTAAAAGGCACGCCCAAGTTTGATTATTTTCTCGATAGCGTTACCAACCAGCATTTGATGGCCGAGCTCATTGACGCCGCGGATATCATTTACCATCTGGCCGCAGCCGTTGGCGTCCGCTTAATTGTCGAGAGTCCCACGCACACCATGGAGGCAAACATCCGCGGCACGGAAGTGGTCCTGGAGTTAGCTGCGAAAAAGAAAAAACGCGTGTTGATCACCTCAACCTCCGAAGTGTATGGGAAACGCAACCATGTCCCCTTCCGCGAGAATGACGATCTTGTCCTCGGCCCCCCTGATAAGGGGCGCTGGAGCTATGCTTGCTCGAAGGCAATTGATGAATTCCTGGCAGTCGCATATTGGAAGGAAAAGCGGGTTCCAACGGTGATAGCCCGCCTGTTCAACGTGGTCGGTCCAAGGCAGACCGGACGCTATGGCATGGTGATCCCCAGCCTTATTAAGCAGGCGCTCAGTGGCCGTGACATGACAGTTTACGGAGACGGCAACCAGACGCGTTGTTTTACTTACATCAGCGACGCTGTATCAGCGCTGGTAGCCCTCGCTGAACATCCGGACACAAACGGCGAAGTGTATAACATTGGCTCGGTCGAAGAGGTCTCGATTCTTGCCCTGGCGGAGAAGATCAGGGAAGTTACAGACTCACAATCGAAAATTGTTTTCGTTCCTTACGATCAAGCGTATGAACAAGGGTTTGAGGACATGATGCGACGCGTCCCCGATCTAACTAAAATCAACCGCCTGATCGGCTACGCGCCGACGACCAGCCTTGAAGCGATTCTGTTGAACACAATCCGATATCATTCGCAACAATTGGTGGTTATGCAGAATGGACACAAGAGGTCTGCAATGGCAGGACACATGGCGGGTCGCATTTGATCTTTTGATAGATGTTTGCAACAGCCGCATCTCCACCAGTTTGTGCTGTCTGTGACGCGAAGAAATATTCCAGGAGTGTGTGCCGCTTCGGCGAGCGTTGTCCTTCGTTAGGGTTTGGCGTCTTGCCATCCGGAAGTGGTACAATTTTTCCCAATCAGTAAAGCATGATGTGATTTCTTCGAGGTGATTCGTGTTGAGGTTGCCTGCATCACGTGTTCTCGATTTCCTGCCGGTCCCTTGCCTGTTATGGCTCTAGTGCTGAATCAAATCGGCGAGTTTTTCTCGATTTTTGTTCCTGCCGGATGGGACCCACGCCTGATCTATGCAGGGCTAATTGCGGTAGCTCTTTCTGCTGCGATGACTGCCTTGTTAGTGAAGATTGCTCCCCGAACCGGGTGGGTTGTGGTTCCCAGCCAGAGCCGCTGGAGCCGCCGCGTAGTGGCGCAATTTGGAGGGGTGCCGGTCTTCCTGGTTACCTGGAGCGTATTTCTGTTTCTTCCCTCCGCGCGCCAGGTCTTGAGCTTGCTTCTCCTGACAATGGGGATAGCGCTGTTGGGGTTTATCGATGACATTGTCGGACTTGGCCCTAAACCCAAGCTGATCGTCCAAATCCTGCTGGCAAGTCTTGCCGTCCATTTCGGAGTTGTTCATTCACTCACACACACGCCATCGTTGAATGCTCTTTTCACGGTGCTTTGGATCGTCGGCATCACCAACGCCTTCAATCTGATAGACAATATTGACGGGTTGGCAGCGGGCATTGGCGTGATAGCTCTATTGCAGATTGTCCTGCTTGGCGGTCTGCAGTCGCCGGTAGCGGCATTTGCATTGTGTCTGCTGGCCTCGCTGGTCGGTTTCCTGCTGTTTAATATGCATCCGGCAAAGGTCTTTATGGGAGATGTCGGATCGCTGGCTGTGGGATTTTTCCTGGCCTGCGCTTCAGTAATGACTCCTTCTCATCTTTCCAGCCTGGGCTCCGTTCTGCTATTACCTTGTCTGGTTCTGTTCATACCGATCTTTGACATGTTACTGGTGAGTGTCACTCGCAGATTGAATGGTCGAGCGATTTCCAGGGGAGCGCGGGACCACGCCTCACACCGCCTCGTTCTGCTCGGACTATCAGAGCCGCAAGCGGTTGCCATTCTTTATGTGGTAGCGTTTAGCGCGGGCGTTCTGGCATTCTGCTGGGAGAGATTCTGGCCTGCATGGGGCGCAGGATTTCTCAGTCTCTTTCTCATCGTAGCTACTTTGTTCTGGCTCTATCTGGCTAAACTCGAACTTCCGGAAAGCTGGCTTTCGGAGTCGAGTGTCTTGATTATCAATATTCCAGCATTTTTCCTGAGGACAGTTTCCAGGTTGTCAGTACTGGTGCTCGACGCTGTCATCATTGTTCTGGGATTGTATTTTGCGTGTCTGAGCAACTTGCAGAATGCCGGCGGCCCACTCCTGGCCCAATTCTGGGTTGCTGCCATCGTTTCGGTTGTAATTAAGCTGGCGCTCCTTGTTGCCTCCGGCGCGTATAACTCCAAATGGACTCTGTCCAGCATCAAAGAGATCTATCCCGTCCTCAAAGGAGTCTTCTCGGCGGCATGCCTGGTCACCGTGGGCTGGGTGATTTTGTCCGGCTCATTTACAGTCCCACTACCGCTGATTGCGGTGGACGCTGCGTTCACGTCGATTCTTCTTTTGTTCACTCGAGCTTCTATGCGGTTTTTCGATTATGCGATTGGCACGGCTCGTCTTCTTTCGACAAAGCAGCATTCACTCCCGACTTTGGAACCGCAAGAAACCTCACTGCGGGAAGAGCAGGGTGCACCGCCGCCAACAGTGCAAGGCTCCGCCGACAAATGGGAGATGTAGAAAGGCATCTCGGTCAGCAGACCCTTGAGTCGTACAACAAAGTCCTGGCGTCCTCTTTACCCACGCCTGTCCTCACTTGCTAAATTGCCCCGTACTTCCTATTCGCTCACCAACCATTTCCCTGCTGGCGGGTCATCGCAGCTTCAATTATGATTCCTTCATCCATGCGCATTCATTTCGCTTTGCGGATTGCACTGCTAGGGCTTTTTTTTACTCTCGGGACGCTTCCGGCAAACGCTCAGTGTCACAAGCAGACGCTGCAATCCGGGCTGGTCTGCGAAGATGAGAATCCACCGTCATCCTCCCGAGATACCGCGCCGACCCAGGATTCCGACACTAACAACACATCGATGTCGATCAAAAAGGTCATCCTGAATCTTCCGGGAGATCAAAAAAGAATTTGGACCAGTCCCTTTCACTTGCACCTGCGTGATTCAGTATGGCTGCTACCCCTGGCGGCCACCACCGGGGTACTAATTGGCAGTGATCCCCATAGCATGGTGAGGGAGCGCTCCACCACTAACGCGGTAAACCTCAGTACGAACGTCTCCAACGGAGGATTGGCTGCACTCATCACTCTGCCCGCACTTATGTACACTTACGGCAGCCTGCAAGGATCGCCGAAGGCGCGCGAAACGGGATTGCTCTCTGGCGAGGCTCTGGTCAACAGCCTGATTGTGGATGAGGCGTTGAAAAC
>DATDGH010000794.1:0-4791 GCA_036522215.1 Candidatus Angelobacter sp.
GGCAAATTGTAGCTCACCTCAATACCGCTTCGCGAATCGACCAGCCAGGGTGCAGCCGGCCAGTCCAAGCAACAAACTCTCGGTTAAGAGTTCCTGAATGACTCGCAGCCGGCTTGCGCCCAGGGCCACGCGAATTGCAACTTCTTTTTTGCGCAGGGCGTTTCTGGCCAGCAGAAGGTTGGTTACATTCGCGCAAACAATGAATTGGACCAGGGCCACTGCCAGCAGTAGCAGCAGGATGATCCTGCGGGAAGAACCGATGACTTGGTCCCGCAAGCTAATTGCAGAGATGGTGAAATCAGGAAATACAGGCCGCCTCAGCGGGCCCTGTCTAAGCCGCGCAGAGACGACTGCCAGCGCAGCTTCAACCTCGCGAAGACTGCTTTCGGGCTTGACCCGCGCCACAGCTAACTTGTCCGCTGCCTTATCCGGCTGAGATGATGCCGGATCGGGGAACCAGGCGCGCACTTCCGGAGTGGGAAAGCGGAAGCCCGGCGGCATTACGCCGATGACTGTGTAGGGAGTCCCATCCAGGTGAATGACGCGACCGATCACGCCAGGATCGGAAGAAAACTGCCGCTGCCAGAGCCCGTATGCAAGGATGACGGTGTTGTTTTTCCCAGGCTGAAACTCTTCCGGCCCGAACAGGCGTCCCAGGATCGGTTCAACTTCAAAGACACGGAAAAGATCTACCGACACCTGGAGGCTTCCAATACGGGGCGAAGTATCTCCCTCGGTCAGGTGCTTATCGCCCAGATAGACGTAATAGCCCACTCGATCGAAAATGTTTGCATCGCTTTGCACCCGCTCGATCTCGCTGCGGGAGAGCGAGAACTGGTTGCCGCCGGCCCGTTCGGACTTCCCGAACAGCGCAACCATGCGGTCCGCGTGTGGGTAGGGCAGGGCGTTTAACACGACAGCATCAAAAATGCTCAAAACCAGAGTAGCGATGAAGAGGCCGAGGGCAATGATGGCCACCGCGGGAATGGTGAACCGCGGATTCTTGACCAGATTTCTGGCGCTGCGGTAGATATCTTTCCGGATATCGCCCAGGCAAATGACTCGCCGCATTTTTGGCCCTCCATTCTGAGGCATAGTTCAAACGCTGCAACGCGCGCCGGTCCGCGATGCGAACCCTAGTTTGAACAACAGGTAGCCCACAACGTTGCCTTGCGGCATTGGCCCCCACAGCCGGGAATCGCGCGACTGTCCACGATTGTCACCCAGCACAAACAAGCTGCCGCCCGGCACCACGACGTCCCTTTGCCCGGCGCCGGTGATGTCCTGGGGCCACGAATCGGCCCCAGGTTGATACAAGATGTCGTGATGCACGTAGGGTTCGTTCAGCGGGCTTCCGTTCACAAAAACCACTCCGCGAACGATGCGAATCCGGTCACCCGCCAGCCCGATAATTCTCTTGATGACAAGGCTGTCCTGGCCGCTGGAGAACATGCCCGGATCAGCGACGCGCAGAACGACTATGTCTCCTCGCTGTGGCGCGCGGGTGAACAGCGATGGGGCATGGAACCATGCGTCCAGTGTCCTAACCAGCACGAGTTGCCCATCGCAGAGCGTGTTCTCCATGGAATGCGCCGATACCCGCATGGGGCGTACAGCAGTTGCCACAAGAAACACCAGGCTTAGGGTCCCGGCTATCAGGAAGATCCTCGTCCGCCGACTTTTCAGGTTGGGCCACACGGGATAGCCTCCGGGATGAAAATGCTCAACGTTCATGCGTGTCACCGGCAACCGGCAAGCCCACACGTTTGAGATGTTCCAGGTCATCTCCCACCAGCTGAAAATTTGTAAAACCGTTAAGACGCAGGCCGGTGGCAGCCATGGTGCACAGGGTCATTGCTCCTTCATTGGCTTTTTGGATCTCGCAAGGGGGGCAATAATGGCAATAGACGGCTATGGGCCTGCCGGCAGGGATTTCGTGCGATGCCCGCTCTTCCAACTCGTCAAACGGGACATTGGCTGAGCCGGCCAGATGACCCAGCTTATAGTCATTTCGATTGCGGATGTCGATGATCGGATAGTCCGGATCCGTGCGAAGCAAGGCACGCAACTGTGCCGGTGAGATTACTCCAGAGGCATTCGGCGCTGTTTGCTTTGCCACTGGAGTGGAAGCGGGGCCGGCTGGAGCACGCGTCAAACCGAGGGTACGAAACACTTCGTCTTCCTGAAGTTTGGGCAGTTTGCCCACCCAGGTCGAGACAATGCGCCCAGCCTGGTCAGCGAGAATGAGCGTGGGCGTGCCCGCAACACCCAAACTTTCCAGTTCCCGTTGCCGCACATCTCGAATGTCGAGGCCCGCGGAAGCTAAATACGTCCTGGCTTCATTCACGGCCTGCGGGAAGACCGCAATTGTATGAAAGTTTGCAGAGCGCGCAGAGGCCAGCAGGTTTTTATAAAAGCCGTTGCTCTCTTTGCAAAAATGACAATTTGTGGACAGCGCCAGAATTAAGGTGTGCCGATTCGCTGTCCAGTCGGTATCGGGCAGAGATATATTGCTTCCAGTTTGCAGACGCCGAGCCAGATCCGGGCCGGTTTTGGCAAACAACAAGCGTTGCCCAAGAGTCCAGGCGATATAAATTGCGAGAGCGATGCTTAAGAGATTCAAGACCCAATTTACCTGCTTTTTCACGGCTGTCATTGCACCCTCCACGAAGTTCAAATATTTCCAGCGATGTACGGAAAGGACTCAACAGCTAACATCAGGACGACACGGCTCAAAGTCAGGAGACAGGCTGCTGGAAGTGCAACTTGTCTCCCATGGAATAGTTGCAAGGAGCATTGCAGACTAGTCGAGCAACGGAGCAACATGGCAGCTTCCACCGAGCGTGCAAACTCCATTGTTGGTGGTGCAATTCTGGGCGCCATCTCCACCGGTCTCTGAGCAGCTGATGAAGCCCTGATTGCCTATCATGTTCACGGCGCACCCAATACAGGCCTGCGCCTGGGAAATACCGCTGGTGGGGACCAGACTCACAGCCAAGGCCCCTAAACCGAGCAGCCTCACGAATGACCATTGAAACTGATGAAACATTACATCCTCCTTTGGTTTTTGCTTGTTGTGACTCAACGTCGTTTGACAGCGTCAACCCATGGTCGAACACGCACGGAATATAGCGACGCCCGTTTGGTTCATTTCTCTCCCTGCACGGCAGTTTTTCCCATCCAGGGCTTCCACCGAAATACAAATTAATTACTCAAGTTCTTGATTGCAGTTTCCACTTTCGACGCATGCGTTAGCGAAAGTGGCGCAATTCTCGCTCGTGCCAGGCCCACAGCCGAAATAGGCCTGACCGCCTACCATCTCAACCAAACATCCAACACAGGCCTGTACCTGAGGAATCTGGCCATCAGTCCGAATCAGGCTTACAGCGAAAGCTGCCAGGCCGAGCAGTCTTACAACTGACCAGTGAAACTGATGAAACATAGTGAATTCGCCTCCGGTTTGTTGTTTGTGTGGATCAAAATGGTTTTGATCCGCGTCAACACATTCATCTCATGCACGCACATTGCCAAAGACTGCGATCTCCACGCATAGGACTTAAATTTTCATGATCGTATGCGCGACCATTTTGATAAATCAGCCACTTACATCAAGAACCTGATTGGAACGCATTCATTGAACCCGCGTGGGAGATATTGTTAGTGAATGAAGCCCGGCACTATATCTGTCCACGTCTGAAACGATGTGTCCACGGCTGGACACAGGAGAGTTTTAAGGAACCTTTCGATAGTGCCACAATGGAACTGATAGCGAACACCATGGAAGGAGCGCCATTCGCCCCGCGGCAAACCACCTGCCGGCGAGCCATCCCGCCCTCAGAGCTTTTCCTGCTGGGGAGAAAACCAACAGCAAAACCAAAAGCAAACCCGATCTAGAGCAAAACAAGAGAAGCTGTAGCCTCCTCACCTCCGAGTGGGCTGGATTGCTATGAGCTGCATTCTTCTTGTTTCACGACGATTTTCGAGACACCAAGTCAAATCTGCGCCTATCAGCGCGGATCAGCGGCAGCGGTTCTTGACTTTCAATTTTGGCAATTACGGCGATTTTGGCAATCTCAGGAGTACGCTTCTTCCAACAATTCCATCACGTGCCTGACAGGTAAATTCATTTTGCGCTGGGCGACACCGGCGCGGATCTGGATCATGCAGCCGACATTGCCTGTGGCCAGCATGTCAGCGGAGACGGAGCTTATGTCTTCCATCTTGGCGTCCAGGATTTTCATGGAGAGCTCGTTCTGGACCACGTTGTAGACTCCGGCGCTGCCGCAGCACTGGTCGGCGTGGGGAATTTCAATCAACTGGCAGCCGATGGCCTTCAGCAGTTCGCGTGGCTGAGATTTGATTTTTTGCGCATGCAGCAGGTGGCATGCGTCCTGGTAGATCACGTTCTGCGTGATCTTCTTGCGCGGCGGGCGTAACCCCACCTGGGCCAGATACTCAGTTACGTCCTTGACCTTGGCCACAAACTCATGCGCCCTCGCCTTAAACTGCGGGTCCTGTTCGAGGAGATCGTCATATTCCTTCATCAGAGAGCCGCAGCCGGCGGCGTTGGTGACGATGGCGTCGTAATCAGCGCTGAGGAATACCTCGATGTTTTTGCGCGCCAGCTTGCGCGCGTCTTCGCGGAATCCAGCATGGGCGTCCAGGGCGCCACAGCAGCCCTGGCCGGCGGGGATGTGGACCTCGATGCCGTTTTCCGTAAGCACTTTCACGGTGGCCCGGTTCAGATGAGAAAAAGCGACGTTGTTGATGCATCCGGCCAGGAATGCTACT
>DATDGH010000795.1:0-4182 GCA_036522215.1 Candidatus Angelobacter sp.
GCCACCTCTGCATGTTTCGGACTGACCTCCAGCGTGATCAGCCGGCCTCCTGCGGGGAGGGCTCGCGCGAGCCATATGGTGCTGTAACCGCCGAGGGTGCCGATTTCCAGAATCCGCCGGGCGCCCACGGCTTGCCCCAGAATTTGCAACAACTTGCCCTGGGCCGGAGACACCTGTATGCCCGGGAGGCCGGCTTCGATGCTTGCCTTCAGCGCGGCATCCAACGCCGGATCGGACGGCACAAGCATCTGCTCGATGTAGCGGTCAACCACACTCCATTGTTCTTGAATCATGGCATCCTTCGATAGCAAGCGCAGAGAATATCGGATCTTTGGTAGAGTACACTAACGCACGTGCAAACTCCTCCACGTCCACCCAAGTCGCGCATCGGCTGCCTCACGCGCCTGGTCCTGATCTTTCTTATGGGCGTGGTTCTGGTCCTGGCAATTGATGCGGTCTTTGCTCCGTGGAGTTTCTACATGGGAGGCAAGTTCCATTGGATACCCATGTGGCAAGGCTGGGGTCGGATGCATGCAGCCTCGGGCGACTATGTTTTGTTTGTCTACATGTACCCGCGAACTGGAACACGCGGCGTGGCCCACGTAGGTGGTACCGCAGCCCTGTGCACACCGCGAGGAGAGACTTTCAATCTGACTCTAGGCGCGGATTTTGAAAAAAACATGGGCGCCAGCACCGAGGGCAAGCACGTCTACATGTATCTCCACAAACGCCCAGGATGGTTCTCCAGCAGCACCTCCGACTCGCGTCCGAGCCTTGAATTTCATGGCGCATGGCACAATCCAGACATGGTCCTGGACGATCACGGCACGATCTCCCGCGCTTTTCGGCCCGATGGAACTCTCAACACCACCAATCTGCCGGCGGCGAAGGAGACGGTGCCCCTCATACTGCATGAAGGCAAACGTTCAGACTTTGAGTCGGCGTGCCAATCCGTGAAATCTCACTAACATGAAAAGTTCGCAGATTATTAGTGAGACCAGCCGTTTATTCCTTCGCCATTTCACCATGGACGATCTTGAGGCGCTGGTGGCCATGCACAGCGATCCCGAAGTTTCGCGCTTCCTCGGTGGCGTGAAGACACCCGAACAGAGCCGGGAAAGGCTTCTTGAATGGATTGCAGAATACCAGCAGTACGGGTTCTCCAAGTGGGCGGTGGTGCTCCGCACTACGGGCGAGCTGGTTGGCCGATGTGGACTGAGTCTGGAGGAGGTCGAGGGCGCGTCCGAATGGGAACTGGGGTGGACGTTCGCGCGCGCTCATTGGGGACACGGCTACGCCACTGAGGCAGCAGCCGCAGCCCGGGACCACAGCTTCAGCAAACTTGGACTTCAGCGTCTGATCTCGCTCATCCGTCCGGGCAACTTCGCCTCCATACGCGTGGCTGAGCGCCTGGGCATGACTTATCAACGGATGGTGGAGTGGAACGGTGCTCCAGCTCACATGTATTTAGCAGTTCCAAAATGAACCACCGTTATCACGCCTCTCCCGCTTTCCCCGCGAACTGAGTGGCGAGGCGAGCAAACCAGCCTCCCGCAGCAATGAGTTCGCCCGGCGTCCCTTGTTCCACAATTGCACCCTCATCCAAAACGATTACATGATCGGCATCTTTCACCATGGAATAACGATGAGCAATCAGAATCGTCGTGGGCCGGGGATTCAGCCGGTTGAGTGCCTGCCGGATTTCGTTTTCGGTGTGATAATCCAGGTTGGCAGTGGCTTCATCCAGCACCAGGATCCGAGGACGGTCAACCAGAATACGTGCAATCTGCAAACGTTGCCGTTCGCCCACAGACAAACCAATTCCACGTTCACCCACCTCAGTGTGCAGGCCTTCCGGCAGCCGCTCCAGAGTATTCCCCAGACCGGCGGCCAGGGCAGCGGTGCGCACTTCTTCATCCGTTGCTCCGGGCCTTTTGTAACGAATGTTGTCGGCCAGCGTTCCACGAAAAACTGCGCCGTCCGCTGCTACCATCCCGATCACCTGGCGAACCGACGACGGATCTACCGCAGAGAGTGGCTGGCCATCGATGCGAATCTCGCCTGATGCCGGTGACCAGAGTTTCAGCAGCAGATCGGCGGCCGTCGTCTTTCCCGCGCCGGAGGGTCCTGTGATTGCCATCACCTTGCCCGCATGCGCGGTGAAACTCAGGCCATGCAACACCTCTCGCTGCGCCACATAGGCGAAGCGCACGTTTTGAAACTCGACCTTCCCTGGCCCCGGCAGCAGAGTCGCGCCCCGTGGTTCTTCCGGACCGGTCTGAAGCAGGCGGATGGCGCGGCCCAGCGAGGCAATATTCTGCTGAAGACCTACGGCAAGGCTGCTGAGAGTATCAATGGGATCGTAGAGCCGATCCAGGTAAGCAACAAACATCACAACATCGCCCGGCGTCAGTTGCCGCTCCAGGACCATCCAGCCACCGTATCCCAACACTACGGCTTTGCTTAAGTGATTCAGAGTCCTCTGTAAAAACAGGTATCGATTTCCCAGACGAGCCCGATTGAGATAATCATCATAGGCAGCTTGAGAGGCGGCCTGCAGACCTCCCACCTCGCGCGGCTCAGCACCGGAGAGCTTTACCGTCTTGATCGAAGCAAGAGCATCCTGAATCCGCGCGGAAACGTTCTCCCACATCATGTAATACTCGGCCATCCCGGATTCCAGCCTCCGCGTGGAGCGGCGCGCAGTGAAAAAATAGACAGGCAGGGTCAGCAGCGAAGCGAGCGCCAATCTCCAGCTCTGGGTGAGCATAATCACGCAGATGGCCACAATCCGGAGCACTTCCGGAACGATTTGTTGGGAGAAGGCGGAGACAATTGGCGCCACCTGGTCCAATTGATCGATTCGCTTCAACAATCCGCCACTGGGCCGACGGCTGAAAAACGAGAGCGGCAGGCGCAGGACGTGACCAAACGTGGACTGGATCAGACTGGCCTCAATGTTGGTAGAAACAACGGTGCTCTGATAATCCGCTGCCAGCCACAGAAAGTATCCGATCACGCTGATCATGAAAAGCGCAACGGCCGCAAGGATCAGAGTAGTCAGCGTTTCACGGCTGGTGCGCGGAGCCACAAAGCCTCGACGATGCCGCTGACGCGGCTGCCCTGAGCGCTGCAACTCTTCTTCGCGTTGCCTGGCGCCAGATTGCCCGGTTCGGGCAGGCTTGCGATTGTCGGCGACATTCGCGCCGCCCTGATGGGCAACAAATAGTCCCGCGACATCATTAATGGCAACGCGGTAAATCAGCGGCTGGATAAGATCAGCGCCAGTCCCTAACAGGGTCAGCACTGTAATGATGATCAAACGCCTGCGGTACGGGTGCGCCAACTGGAGCAGCCCTTGCAGCACGCCCTTCTTGTCGCGACTACTCGCTGGAGACATGCGAATCCGCTTTGCCGGAGAAAAGCTCCTTGGGAAGAACTATTGCCGATGGTTCTTGGCGGGACATACTACAGCATTCCAAGCAGATGAGCCATTATCCAGGCGGACTTACTCCAGTTCAGCGCTGATGGTGTACTCTCCCGCGGAGGCGTCCCATTCAATGCTCAGGATGTTGGATTTACAGCAGATCTGGCAGTCTTCTATATAGCTCTGGCGCGTCCCGGCAGAAACGTCCACGGGAGTTTCATTCCATTCCCCGCAGCCCGCACATTGAAAGCCGGAGGTCACGCTAGTTAATTTGCTGCCAGCTTCAAAGTCGCTTTCTGAAGGCCGTCAACCACCCGCGCCATGCGGTCGTAGTCCAATTTTTCCGGCGTATCGGACGTCTGGTGATAAGAGTGATTACGGTAGGGAGCGGTATCCGTAACCATAATGGCCTTGTATCCCTGCTGCCAGAATGCCCAGTGATCTGACCAGCCTATGCCGGTCAAACGTGAAGGCGCCGCCACGCCTTCCGACGGGAACTCGGCCGACTCGCGAAATGCCCTGATTGCCCGGCGAACAAATGACCTGGAACCTACGTTCCCTACGAAACCGATGAAGTTGCCGACGTAGGGATAGAGGACTCCGAATCCCGCGGGATATTGCTGGCTGCCGTCTCCGTCGGAGTAGTAACCGATACTTTCGATCGAAATCATCCCCGTCACGTTCACTTTTTGATCGTGGAGCTGTCCGGCGTAAACCAGGCTGCCCATTTTGTCCGTCTGAAAACGAGGCGGCTC
>DATDGH010000796.1:0-2822 GCA_036522215.1 Candidatus Angelobacter sp.
GGGGAGCAAAAGAAAAAACTCAGCCAGGCTGCATTTGGCCAGCCGAAAGTGGCTGAGGCCAGCGTCATGATTGTGGCCATGGGTGATCCTAAAGGATGGCAAAACGGCGACCTCGACGAGATGCTGCGGCTGGCTGCCGAAAACGGTTATGGCGGGCCACAAGAGCATGAGGTGATACGCCGCAACATCACCGGTTTTCTGGGGAGTTCTCCGGGCTCATCCGCTGGCTTGGCGCCCACATTCGATCTCTGGGCCAACCGGCAAGTAATGATTGCACTCACCACGATGATGTGGATGGCGGAGGCCATCGGCTACGATACCGCTCCCATGGAAGGATTCGATGAGGAGAAGGTCAAAGCTCTTTTGCACGTCCCGGAACGAGTGCGAGTGGTGGCTTTGCTTGCCATTGGCCGGCGCAAGGGTGATGACAAACCCTATGGCGGCCGCTTCGATCCCTCGCACACGGTTTTTGCGGAAGAGTGGGGAAAACCCTTCGATTTTTAGGAGATTGCCAGAATTGCCAAAACTGAAAATTGCCGGGACGGCAATAGCCGTTGCGATCTTCTCGGCTTCCCTGACACTTTGTCCTGGGCAAACGGGCGCGCCATCACAGGGCCAGGAACCATCCAACACGTTCACAGAAGAAGTTGCGGCGAGGCTGCTGAGCCAGATGGCGGAGGGGCTCCAGGGCCACAGTCAAAAGAAGATGCTCAGCGCATTCGATCTTGCACGGATGGATGGCGGCGCCACTTTCAAAGAACAGATCACCGCCTTTTTCAATCAGTACGAAACCATCCGCGTTCACTTCAAGCTGATAGAAGTCAAGGATGACACGGCAGTGGTAGATGCGGAGCTGGACGGCACGCCGCACGACGCCATTACTCCACCGGAGCACAAGCGCATGCAGCTTACCTTTACTGCGGGCAAAGGAGCTGACGGCTGGAAATTCATTGATGTGCAGCCGAGGATGTTCTTTACTTGATTTGTGATTTCAGATTTGTGATTTCCGATTTGAAGGCCTTCCGGATGACGGAGAGCGCTGGTTCTTCCAGGTTGTACTTTGCCAATTCATCCTCCCGGGCCCAGGCGACTTCAGCCACGTCGCCACCGGCAAGCAGCTCGCCGCCAAGATGGCTGCACAAAAAATCCACCAGCACGTAATGAAACTGGGGCCGCCCGCCTTCGCCTGGCAGGATACGATCGAGGACTTCCAGTACCTCTCCAGCCTTGACCAAAAGTCCGGTTTCTTCGAGTGCCTCGCGTTCGGCCCCACGGCGGAGGGTTTCACCCAGCTCGACAACACCACCAGGCAGAGACCATTGACCCAGGAGCGGCGGATGGGCACGCCGGGCCAGCACTACGCGATTGTCATGAACAATGACTGCTCCGACTCCTACGATTGGGCGTTCAGGATACTCGCGTGAACTCATTGTTTGCTCTTGAAACCCGAAACTGCTACTAGCCTTTCCATTGGTATGCGTCCGGCTGGGGCAGGCCGATGAAGGCCAGCACGCGGCAGGCGAACTGGTGCGCCATGGCGTCAATGGTTTGGGGCCGGTTGTAAAAAGTTGGAATCAACGGATAGACCGTAGCTCCGGCCGAAGCGGCCATATCCATATTGCGGAGATGGATGCGATTCAGCGGAGTTTCGCGCGTGCATAGAACCAGGGGCCGTTTTTCTTTCAGGCAGACGTCGGCGGCGCGATCAATGAGGTTGGAAGCCAGCCCATTGGCAATCCGCGCCAGCGTGCCCATGCTGCAAGGCAGAATGATCATGGCATCGGTTGGATAGGAACCACTGGCCACGTTGGCCCCGATATCATCATTGTTCTGCTGCTGGATTTTTTTGGCCTTCGTTTCCAGAAGCTGCTGCAGGAGATTGTTCCGTCCTTTGATTCCCAGTTCTTCAGCAAAGACGCGCAGGGCGTTATCTGAGGCGATAAAGTTCACGGTCTTGATGCGGCGATCGTGTTCGGCAAGCAATAACAGTGCGCGGGTGAAGACCGCGCCGCTCGCACCGGTGGCCGCGATGGTGAGAATGGACGAGGAATCAGGCATGAGATGCCTGTTACATTATATGGTTCCGCGCGATTCCCATGGATTCAGCAGCCCTCAGCAAACTCTTGCAGCAGGTAAAGGCCGGACGCGTCAGCCCGGACGAAGCTGTGGCCCGGCTGCGCCACATGCCGTTCGAGGACCTGGGGTTTGCCAAAGTAGATCATCACCGGCGATTGCGCCAGGGATTGCCGGAGGTCATCTTTTCACGGGGCAAGACGCCGAAGCAGGTAGCAGGAATTTTCCAGAAAATGGCGGCGCACGGCGGCAACGTTCTGGCCACAAAGGCGGAGCTGGAACATTTTCGGGCAGTCAAGAAGCTTCTTCGCAAAGCGGAATACCACGAACTGGCGCAGGCCATTGTCCTGAAGCAGGACGCGACGAAATACGGCCGGGGAACCATCGCGGTGATCTCAGCCGGAACCAGCGACATCCCCGTGGCTGAAGAGGCGCTGATCACCGCCGACGTGATGGGCAACGATGTGACCCATCTGTACGATGTCGGCGTCGCAGGCATCCATCGATTGCTGGCCAACAAAGCTGTGCTGAACGATGCGCGCGTGGTCATCGTATGCGCCGGGATGGAGGGCGCATTGCCCAGCGTAGTAGGAGGATTGGTGGGGGTACCGGTGATTGCTGTGCCCACGAGCGTCGGCTATGGCGCAGCTTTCAAGGGCCTGGCCGCCTTGCTGGGAATGCTGAACTCCTGTGCCTCCAACGTCAGCGTGGTGAACATTGATAACGGCTTCGGCGCCGGTTATGTGGCC
>DATDGH010000797.1:0-1822 GCA_036522215.1 Candidatus Angelobacter sp.
AGTTCCGTGCTCCATCACTTTTGCAAGACAGCCGATGGCGTCTTCTGTGCGGCCCAAGAGGGCATATACGCAAGCCACGTTATAAAGAATGGAAGTCTCTTCCGAATCGATGGCGAGTGCCCGGCGAGCCCATTCCAAACCTCTTGCATGGTCTCCCATTCGCGCGAGAATAGTCGCTCCCAAGTAGAGTGCCCGAGGATCGTCAGGGTGAATTTCGATATGCCTTTCGGTGAGCTGCAAGGCTCGGCGCTCCGTGGCCTCGGCCTCTGCTTCTCGGCCCAGTCCATGGTAAACGGCAACTAACAAGCTCACTGCTTGGTAGTCATCGGGATCAAGCCGAGAGGCTTGTTCATATAGTTCCGCAGCCTTGGTCAAGTCACCACGCTGAAAAGAGGTGCGGGCGTAAAAATAGTATGCTTCATAGAGCTTAGCGTCTAGCTGGAGCGCTGTTTCAAATTCTTTTTGAGCTTTTGCAAAATCCTTTCTGAGAGCAAATGCCAATCCGCTGGCGGCATGCGCCTCGGCCAATTCGGGGTCCAATTCAAGCGCCTTGCGACTCGCCGCTTCCGCTTCATTTAAATTGTCCTCACTACTGTCCCAGTACATGTAGAGAAATGAGCAGCAATCCGCCACGCCGGCAAACGCGCGGGCGTACTGCGGATCGATCACGATAGCACGCGCAAACATCTGCCTGGCAAAGTCAAAGCCTTTTCGCCGGAACTGGTGAAAAAACTGCCGCCCCCGCAGGTAGTAGTCGTACGCCTGAGCGTTTTCAGTTTGCTTGCGCGCGATCGCTTTTTCTTCCTGAGGGGAAAGCTTTATGCGCAAGGCCTGGCTGATGCTGCGGGCGATTTCATCCTGTACTTCAAAAACATCCTTGAGTTCCCGGTCATAGCGTTCTGCCCAGATGGAATGGCCGGTTTGTGCCTGAATGAGTTGAGCGGTGATGCGCAAGCGGTTGCCCGCGCGGCGCAGACTGCCGCTGAGTACACAGGCAGCGTTCAATTCGCGCCCCACCTGAGGGCCGGTCACGGGCTTGTCGCGGTAGGCCAGAACGGCGGCCCGCGGAAAAACCTGTAACTCCTTGACCTTCGAAAGCTCGGTGATAATGTCTTCGGTCATCCCATCGCGAAAATATTCATCATCCTTGCTGCCGCTAAGATTCTCGAAGTACAGCACCGCCACGGATTTCTCGGGTGCCGTCGCCGCGGCTTGGGCAGGACCGGATCTCTGTTTACTGGGTTCCATCAACCGACCAGCAGATTCGCGATCGCGCTTCAGCCGCTTTAGGTCCGTTCTAATCTCTGAAGCGGTTTGGTAGCGCAGGTCGCGGTCTTTCTCCAAGGCTTTGTTGATAATTCGTTCGAGCTCACTAGGCAGTGCAGAATTGAGTCCCAGTGGCGGCCTTGGTGTCCCATGGAGAATCGAATCAAACATCGCCGCTGAAGTGTCGCCGCTGAATGGTAGTTTGCCGGTTCCCATCTCGTAGATGACGGTGCCAAAAGAGAACAGATCGCTGCGCGCGTCGAGGTCTTTTCCCAGCGCCTGCTCGGGCGACATATATGCCAAAGTCCCGAGAGTTGTCCCTGGGCTGGTGAGGTGTTCTGGAGAAACAGCTATCGTCGCCTGCGTAGAAGCTTCGACAGCTTCACGGTTTTGCTGACGTCTGGGGGTCATCTTGGCGAGCCCGAAATCTAGAATCTTAGACTGGCCCCGCAGTGAGACAAATATATTCGCAGGCTTAATGTCTCGGTGGATGATGCCTCTCATGTGCGCCACCGACAAGGCGTCGGCAATTTCGATGCCAAGGTCCAGGATCGGG
>DATDGH010000798.1:0-4478 GCA_036522215.1 Candidatus Angelobacter sp.
AAACTCTGTTCGCCCTTCGGTGGCAGAACACCCGCTGACAGAACACTTTACCTGCCGATTTGCACACAAACACCAGATTGCATGTGGTTAAACACAGAATAGTTGTTTGGGATTGAGAAGCGGTGTTGCCGACCCACAAGAGCGTGGAAGCAGTACCATCCAAAGAGAAGAGTACCCGCCTGCTGGGCTGAAGTCAACAAGTCTTAAGGACGACCTCCGTCCGCTTGCTTTAGATTAGATGCATAGAACCCGCGTTTGGCTCTTGGCCTTTTGCCCTTAGCCAAGATGCCGTGGACCCTAGTGGTCCATCTGCCCCTTGGGGAATGGTTGCGATCCAGGCAAACTTAACCCAAAAGCGACTGATTTAGCAGCAGAGAGCGAGCAAGAGGGGTTGGCTGGATTTGACTGAGGGCGCTAAATGCCAGTAAAATAGGGACTTCGGCACCTTCCGAAGAATCTCCTTAAGGACAAATAAGCAACAATGGCAAACCATTTTTCGGCGCTCAAGCGCGCCCGTCAGACGGCAAAGCGCACCGAGCAGAACCGCAACAATAAATCCCGCTTTCGTACCGCTTTGCGCAAGTTTCGCGCCGCCGTCCAGTCCGGCGACTCTTCCCAGGTAAAACCCATGTTTGGAGAAACCGTCTCCATGATTGACAAAGCGGTCAAGCAGGGCGTGATCCATAAGAACACGGCTGCCCGGTACAAGGCCCGCCTGAGCGCGAAAATGAAGTAGCTGCCGGCCTCCAGCTTCCAGCGAAAACCCCAACCCAGACCTTCATGGGCCGCGATTTGCGCGAATACACGGAGATTTAAGAACACCTTTCAGATGCTGAAAACTGATTGGTGGGCGGTTTCTTCCAGCACCTTTGGCTCTTCCATGAGTTGAAGGACCAGTTGTTCCAGAACAATGCGCTTGCTGGGAGGATTGGAACGCAGCGCCAGGTCCGCTCGGGCAATCAGTTTGAGCGCGCGCGTCAGCTCCCGGCGGGATTTATAGCGCCGGGCCTGGCGAATGATATCTTCGGCCGCAAAGGGGGGAACGCGAAATCCCTGCCAGAGCGCCTGCCAGATGGTCCGTGTATCGCGAACGTTTTTTTCCAGGATGATCAGCATCTGGCGAAAAGTGCGGGCCAGCATGTAGAGATGCCCGATTGCGGCTTCATCGCCGTCACCGGCAGAGAGCATGGCCTCCAGGACCGCCAGGGCGCGGGTTTTGTCTTTGGCAGAGATGGCGTCTGTGAGTTCGTAGAGTGAGCGCTGCTTGGCGGCCAGCACCAAGGTTTCCACGTCGCCCAGGGTGATGCGTTTCTTCTCGCCGACAAACAGGACCAGCTTTTCCAGTTCGCGGCTCACCAGCATCATGTCTGCGCCCAGAGCATCAACCAGCTCTCGCGCAGCGTCCTGCTCGATCTTGACGCCCTCCTGCTTTGCCTTTTCCATCACCCAGCGCAGGCCATCACTCTCATCCACTCGTCCCAACTCGACGATCCCGCAGTATTCGCCCAGAGTGTCGCGGATACGCTCATAGCGGTCGCGGTCAGTGAGCTCCATGCGGCGCACATCTGCGGGAATGCTGATGTGATCGGCGACAAAAATCAGGACCGCCGCAGGATTGGGGTCCTTCACATATTCTTCGATGGCGTTAAATTCTTCTTCATGCGATCCGCGGCCATAGAGGTTTTTCACGCCACGGATGAAGAACACCTGAAACGGCGCCATCAGAGAGGGCGTGCGGGCACGGTCCAGAATTTCAGCCACTCTTACTTCAGCCAGGTCCAGATCGTGCAGGCTGAAGTCGCGCAAGTCAGGAGGGACAAGGTGCTGGAGCAGGGCGTGACGGCAATGATCGCGGAAAAATACTTCGTCGCCGATGAAGACATAAGCAGGACGCAACTTGCCGCCGGTAACCTCGGAGACAAAGCGCTCTGAGGGAGCAAAGCTGCGTCCGGGCATCAGTAGCCCTCCATGATGTCGCTGACCAGAGTGCGGGCAAAATCACGCGACATACGCTGCAATGCCGGAGTTTCCTCATCAAAGAAACTGGCGATTTCACGCGATACCTGGTAGACGTCGCGAAAAGTGAAATTCTGATTCTCAAACAGCAACCGCCCGGAGCGGTCTACCAGAGAAACTTTCATGGTGATGGTAACGACTTCGCTGGAGGCCCTGCCGGTCTGTGCGTCGTAAGTCAGCGGCGCGGCCACGGTGGAAATCACTGTCCCTTTTAGCGTAGCGTCGGCGGAATCCGAATTGCCGTTTACAACCTGATAACCCGTCCGGCCCACGAACTCGCGCACTACATCGAGAGTGAGAATCTGTTCAATGCGATACGTCTGAGTTTTATTGATGAAGCCGGGAATGGCGATCACGCGCAGGCTCTCCGGGAGCCGGTTGGCGTGGCCGGCCGTGTGGTAACCACAACCGAGCAGAAGCATTGCGAAAGCTGCAAGCAGCAGGAACCATCTGTGATTAGTAATCTGTGATTTGTGATTTATAGATCGGGGCATCGGGACATCGGGGCATCGCGTCATCGCGAACCCCTTGGCCACAGCTTCACGCGAGCGCGCCTGGGTCGAGGAAAACGGATTGAAGCGGATCAAATTCATGAATCGCAAATCAGAAATCACAAATCTACTGCACTTTTCCGTGTGGCCTTACGGCAGCCAGGGCTGTGGCGCACTCGACCGCGGTGATGGCCGTCAGCCGCAGGTTGTCAGCCGCGGCCCACAGCCAAAAACCGTTTTCATGCGATGCATCGCGGCGGATGGCGACCAGAATCTCGTCTTTCCCGGCCACGTTCACATTGCTGGGCGAATCATCTGCGGCTCGCGCAATCTCTACATGATCGCCCGCGATGGCCTGGGCAAAATCGCCCAGGGAAGTATTTTTCTCCAGCTCAACGTAAATGGAAAAGGTATGGGCGTGAAAGACCGGCGCCTGCAGGAGCAACAGTGAAGGAACCGGGACCCGGCCCTCGAGCAAGCGCCGAAGATGGCTGCCGATGCGGCGCTCAATGGTATCCAAAGTGTGCGACGAAGCTTGTCCGTAGCGCCCCAGCATGTTGAATGCAACTTGAGAGTCAAAGACGTCTGTGGGCATTTGCTGGAAAGACAGAAGTTTCACCGTCTGCTCATGCAACTCGTCCATGCCCCGCCGCCCCTGCTCGGATACCGGCTGAAGCAAAGTGGCAGCAATGCTGTGGACCGGTCCTGCCTTTTGCGCGCGCAGAGTAAGCAGGGCCAGCACAATAGCGGCAGGATGGGCAACCGCAATCACGGTTGATTCCAGCCCCATCGGCGTGTGCTGGGCCAATTCCTTCTCGATCCAAGGCGCGCGTACCGGGGCGTTGATGTCGGTTTCAAGAGCATAGGAAAGGTCCACGATGGCGCTGCCGGCATCTTTTGCCATCTTCCAGTGGGTATGGGTAAAAGCTTCGTCGGAGGCGAAGAAGGTGAAGTCAACGTCCCGCACTTTGTCCGCAGTCACAGGCTGGACAAAGGATACTTCATCCTGCACGCGCTCAAGCTGGCCCAGAGATTCATCGTCATCCAGCAGCTTGATGTCCATGGCGGGAAAATTACGTTCTTCCAGGACTTCCTTGAGCTCTTTGCCTTTCAGGGTCGCGGCGCCCACAATGGCGACACGAAACAGATTTCCCCATTTCTGATTCTCTGTCTTCATCGCGATTGTGGAGCTTCCTCGTAGGCAGGTTGGCTGCGGCGGCGACGCAACAGCCAGGCAAAGCGCATAAACACTCCGCTCAGCATATAGGCCACAGCAATAATGAACAGAACGTATTCGGAATAGAACCAGATGAGTGCTCCAATTCCGCAAATCAGAATCAGCGTCTGGAAGGGATGGCGGCTGCGGAGATGCAAGTCCTTGAAGCTGGGAAAGCGCCAGGTGCTGACCATGAGAAATCCCACCGCAACCAGAACACCAAGCCACACCGGCGCCAGCCACCACGAAGAAAGCGGCTGGCCGCGCCCGAAGTGGACCACAGCAGCAATCACGCCCGCACCTGCTGGAATGGGCATACCAACGAAATACTTTCTGCCAGGCCGCCCTGGATTGGAAGGCTGCGGGTTCATCTGGATGTTGAAGCGGGCCAGGCGACTGGCCCCGGCCACCAGAAAGACAAAGCTGGCGATCAGGCCTAATTGGATAAAGCGAGTATGGAGGTCAGGATTGCCAAAGGCAGGCAGCATGCGGAACCCCCAGACCCAGGCCAGCACTGCCGGAGCGACGCCAAAGGTAATCACGTCTGCCAGTGAGTCCAGTTCGCGGCCAAAATCGCTGGCGGTATTAGTCATGCGGGCGATCCTACCGTCCAAACCATCTGCCACCACGGCAACGCCAATGGCTTTGGCGGCAAAATCAAAGTGCCAGTACTCAGGTTGAATTCCCTGCACCTGCTGGGAAAGAGATTGGCTCCCAAGAAGGGTCTGCACAATGGCGTAGTATCCCGCGCCAAT
>DATDGH010000799.1:0-3300 GCA_036522215.1 Candidatus Angelobacter sp.
GAGGTCGTGGCCGCCTCGCGCCGCCTTGATGGGATCGACGTCGCCAATCAGGTCAGCAATGGTCACATCGGGCGTGGCCAGTTTTTCCACGTAGCGGTCATTGGCTGAGAGATAAGCGATTGGCGTGGCATCGCCCTGAGTAGCAACCAGTTCGCGGCAACGCCGGCAGATGGGATCGTAAGGGTTGTCATGAATCTCGCAGCCGGCGATATAGGGCAGTTCCGGATCGAGCAAACCGGTCAACGCGCGCAGGATGCGGCTCTTGGCTTGTCCGCGCAAGCCGAGCAGGATGAAGTTATGCCGCGACAGGATGGCATTCACCAGTTGCGGAACAACCGTATCGTCGTACCCAACGATGCCAGGAAACATGGTTTCGCCGGAGTGCAGTCTGGCAATCAGATTTTCGCGGAGTTCATCTCTAACTTTGCGCGTGCGCAGCCGTGGTTCGGAAAAAGAACTCTTCCTCAGCTCGCCCAGGGTACGAGGATGATTCATGAAGGGGCCTCTGCTCTGATTATAAACCCGGTGGGAATCAGGTTATCGGGTCACCTGAAGCACAGGACGACGAACAACTCGTTCCTCGAATTGCACCTGATCCGTTGACCCGATGACCAGATGACCCGATTATTGCACGTGTCCATTCCCGCTGGCCTTCTGGCGGACGCGCAAGGTCTTTTCCACTCTTGGGATGGTGGCCTTGTAATACTCGACCAGGGTTTCCATTCGCAGGGACTCGGACTTCATTTCCAGCAGTGCCTGCTTGAAATCCAAGTCTACGGGAAGCTCGTGCGCCAGATGGAAAGAGCTGCAAGGATCTGAAGGCTTGATTTCTGTTTGTTGTCCTAGAATGTCGAAAAGTTGAGTATGAAGTTGCAATGCGCTTTTGGCATCGGCTTCAGAGACCTTGCCCGGCTCGTCATCGAAGAAGACGACCTCACCCTGAAGAAAAGAACGCTCCTGATTGAGCTGAATAATCTCAAATCGCTGCCTGCCCTCAGCATCGATATCCAGGCGGCCATCGTCGTACTTTTTTCTGACCTTAAGGATGGCGGCAGTGCAGCCCACTTCCGCCAAAGCATCCTTGTTGGCCCTGACCATGCCAAAAGGCTTTTTTTGTTCCAGGCATTCGTTGATCATCTCTTTGTAACGCGGCTCGAAGATGTGCAGCGGCAGGGGCGCGCCGGGAAAAAGCACCACGTCCAGAGGAAACAATGCCAGAAGACTCACACGATAATTCTATAGCAATGAAGCAAACAGCAATCAAGACGCAGATCGTCTGAATTTCGCTTACAATACAAAGCTCAATTATGAAACTGCAGGGAAAAGTAGTTGTGATTACCGGCGCCTCCATGGGGATTGGCGAGGAGATTGCCAAACTGTTTGCCCGCGAGGGCGCGAAGCTGCTTTTGTGCTCGCGTGATCTTGCGCGTGTGGAAGCGGCGCGCGAGAGAATCGGCGCCGGGGATAATGCCATCAGCATGGCCTGTGACGTAAGCAAGCGGGAACAGGTAGACGCGCTGGTACGGGCTGCTCTCAAGAGGTTCGGGAGAATTGACGTTCTGATCAACAATGCGGGGTTTGGATTGAACGATTCTCTGGCTGAGCTGGATATGGCGCAGTGCCGCCAGCTCTTTGAGACCAATTTGTTTGGCGCCATGGAATGCATGCAGGCGGTGATTCCCGTCATGCGCCAGCAGGGCGGCGGGGACATCGTGAATATCTCTTCGGTCTCCGGCCATATCGCTACGCCATACATGTCAGTGTACGCAGCCAGCAAACATGGAATGCAGGCCATGGGCAGAGCGGCGCGCATGGAATTGAAAAAGCACAACATCAACGTGCTCACAGTTTCACCGGGTTACATTGCCACGGACTTTGCCAAAAACATGATGAAAGGTAAGAGCGGTCAGCGTGTAGGCGGCTCACAGAAATATGGCGCCACGCCGGACGTGGTGGCCAGAGCAACCCTTCGCGGTTTGCTCAAACGAAAGAGGGAGGTGGTTGTTCCGTGGTTCTACCGAATTGCCATCAAACTATACGAAAACTTTCCTGGACTGGTCGAGCGAAGCGTTCGCAGAGCGCTGCGTCCGACCGGTGAGGTGCTGGCGGAAACCGCAAAAACCTCTTCGCAATCCCGCTGAGCCGGACATCGGGATTCAAGGCTGTAGTTCGTCCAGCATTGCCGACATCTCACTCAGCGCATGGCGATTGCCTGTTCGCTGGGCAGACTCAATTCCTTTTTGAAGCATGGCTTTGGCTTCATCGTTACGTTCCGCTTTAGCCAACGTCTGAGCGGCCATGAAGTAACCGTTGGTGTAGTCCGGATGCGTTTCCAGCAGCTTGCTGAATTGTTGCAGTGCCGTTTCCGTCTGCCCCAGCTTGGAATATTCCAGGGCCAGGCCGTAGCGGGCAAAGGCGTCATTGGGATTCTGCTCCAGAAATTGTGCGAGCATTTCCAGACGGTTGGTTTCACTCATATAAAAAAATCTATCACAGCGGCACGAATCAGCACTAAGATGCTTTTCGTGGCTTGTCCTTATTTCTTTCCCACCGAGAAAAGCGCCAACATCTCCTGGCCGTTTCCCAGACGCCTACCTTTGGGAGCAGGCTTCTGCGGCTCCTGCTTGGCAGGCGGCACACACAAGCCGGATGAACATGAGTTGCGGGAATTCTGCAATATCGGCTACGCCCGCGACTGCCGGAGGATTCCCGCAGAGCGGCGGACCGACGCTGTTAGTTTCGCGGTTGCCAAAGATGGCGGTGACCACATCCTGCTGCACTATTCAACGGAGCGTGATTACGCCCCGGTGGAGCACGGCCAACTGCGGTACGATTGTGCTTCCCGGGTTTGGCCTGTCTCGCATCCAGATGCCTGCATCCAGCGGCAGGCGGAATGCTATGTTTCTCTCTACCTGGAACGCCGCACACGTAATGCAGGCTGAAAGCTGAGTGCGTCTGCCTATTCTTTCGCTGCAGGCCACGAGAGATTGTCCATGATCCCTGTCAGCGCCTTCAGGGTTTCCTTTTCATATTGGCTATGTCCTGCAGTGGTCAGCCTGTAGTCCAGCTTGACTGCAGGGTTTGCTTTCTTCAGCGCCACAACCAGTTCGTCTGCCTGGAAGCGGGGACAAACCTGGTCAAACCGGCCCTGGACTACATAAATGGGCAGGTGCAGTAGTGTCCGGTTAAGGATTGCATTGATGATTGTAAGTTGTTGTTTCGGATAGAGAAAAATGATTTTGGGCGTGGTTTCGACTTGAATGACAAGGAAGACTTTGGGCACTGTCTCGGAGATCGAAC
>DATDGH010000800.1:0-4287 GCA_036522215.1 Candidatus Angelobacter sp.
GCTAACGACAAGGAAGAAGGCAAGGAAGAAAAGGACAAGGCAAAGAACGAAGATCGCGCCCAGTTCGACAAGGCTTTCTCCGCCGCCATGCGCTACCTCGAGCAGCGCATTGATTCCTGGCAGGATCCTTATTTAGTCGGCAACTACGCCATCGCAGCCGCATCCTCCGGCCGCGCCGATCACATCGCGAACGCGCGTGCGCTGCTCTTGCAACTCGCCCACCGCGAAGGCGCCGGCATCTACTGGAACCTGGAAGCCAACACTTCGCCTTTCTATGGCTGGGGTACTGCTGGACGCGTGGAGACCACCGCCCTCGCCGTGGAAGCCCTCATCCGTATGCAGGCGCGCAAGCCCGACGACGAGCTCCGCGATCTGACTCAAGGTGGACTGCAGTACCTGCTCACGCACAAGGACCGCTATTGCGTCTGGTATTCCACCCAGGCCACCCAGAACGCGGTCGAGGCGATCATCTACGCTTTGCGCCGCGGCGACGAAGATGCCCCCGCGCAGGATGCAACCGTAATCGTCAACGGCCATCCCGCCGGAACGCTGCATCTGCCGCCGGCCAAGGACGTAACCGGCCCGGTCGTGCTCGAACTTCCTGATGCCCTGGCCAGGGGAAACAACAAGTTCGAGATTTCTGTACCCGGCGGAACCGCCGCCATGAACGCCCAGGTTATTTCTACCTGGTACATTCCCTGGGCGGAGTCCTCGGCCACCACCAACCAGAACTTCAAGCCGGGTGACACCCGCGCCCTGCGTCTTCAAGTAGGCTTTGATCGTAGCCAGCCTGCTCTCGGCGACACCGTGACGGCGCACGTGGAGGCCGAACGCATCGGGTTCCGAGGCTACGGCATGATGCTGGCGGAAGTAGGCCTGCCCCCCGGCGCGGAGGTAGACCGCGAGTCCTTGGAGTCAGCGGCTAGCTACGAGGTCCAGCCCGACCGCGTAGTGTTCTACTTGTGGCCCAGCGCCGGTGGCACGAAGTTTGACTTCCGCTTCCGCGTGCGCTACCGCTCCGACGCGCTCACCGCGCCCTCGTTGCTCTATGACTACTACAACCCGGAGAGTCGTGCTATTGTTGCCCCAACGCGCTTCATGGTCCACTGAGCCAGGAAGCCCCGGAGAATTGGAAAATCAAATTCAAAACCTCGCGACAACGGGGCACGGAGAAACAGCAGAGGGACACGAAAAAAACTCGGATGGCGAAGAAAAAGTGCAGAGGGAAGTAGGGAACTTTCTCGACATTGCCTCCGTACAATCCAGTGGATCAGGCCGTTGTGGGAGCGATCGTGAGCATATTGTTGCTTTGCCCAACCAGGCCTTGTGGCAGTGGCGGGAATTGGTAATTTAGAAATTTGGTAAGTGGGTAATTTGAAGTCAAAATCAAAACCAGCCAGCCGCAGGAATATCAAGAAACGGAGCCCTGGATAATTACTATGTTGACGTTTTTTGTGTGGTGCGTGTTGTTTTTATTTTGCTGGCCCTTGGCTCTGCTGGCGCTGGTCCTGTACCCGATTATCTGGCTGCTTATCCTGCCATTCCGCATTGTGGGCATCGCCGTAGACGGAGTTCTGGAGTTGGTGAAGGCCATCATTTTTCTGCCTGCAAGGGTCTTGCGCGGTCGACGTGTTTAGTCTTTTTTCAGTTTATCCCGAGCGAAAGGAGGGAACCCTATTTCTACGAGGCCATCTCGGGGCGTAAGCCCTGAAACTGAATGTTTGCGTGTAAGGATTTCTCGCTGCCGAACTTACCCTTCTTAATCTTTCTTGAGCGACTCCTTCTTCCCTGAGTGTTCTTAGTACCAAAGGGCAAAGCCAAAGGCGGCCCAGGAGGAAAAGGAAAATGAAACGAGTATTGATTGGTACTGTTCTGATGGGTGTACTCGGAGTGGGGAGTGCTGTGGCCCAGGATGGTTGGCGCGACCGCGACCGGGACCGCCGCGACATCCACAATGATTACCGCGACATCAACCGTGATCAGCAAGCGATTGAACACGATCGCTGGGAGCTGCGTCGTGATCTGCGCGAAGGCCGCTATGGCGCGGCTGAGCGCGAGCGCGCTGAAATTCGCGCCCGTCAACGCGATCTGAACCGCGACTATCGCGATGTCCACCGTGACCGGCGTGATTTGTATTGGGACAGGTACTAAACTTCGCTGAGACTGCGATTCATAAAAAGGCGCTGACGCTAACAGAAATTTTAGTAGTGTCAACAATCGCGTGATCGCCGTGATCGGAAAGAAAAGGCAGTTCTACAGCAGAAAGAGGGCAGGATGGATCCCTGCCCTCTTTCTAAAATTTCACCGCAAAGGACGCTAAAGGCGCGAAGGAATCAAATCTCTCAAGCCGCGGAAGCCATGGTTGCGTTCATCCAGCGGTCCACCAGTTTTTGCAGGCAGGCCTGGCCGCAGAGGTGTTTGGCCGTGACGTCATGCGCGAGCATGTTCTCCCAGGGATAAATCTTGAGCATCTGGCGCTCCGGAGCGTCGTCATGCGGGCTGTAGGTTTCACTCCACGCCAGCCACCAGTGATCGACACTGCCTTTCTGCTTTCCGCAGATATCGCAATTGAAGGTCTCCGTCCAGGTCACTTTGTCCACCTCACGCAAAATACACTCGTCTCCCACTCAAGAACGGTAGCTCACGAGGGTTGAGGATTGCAACAGGGCTAACTTTCCGCCCCGTCGGTTGTGGCATTAGCGGAATCATCGCTCGAAGCATTCACGATCTGGGGTTCCCGTCCGGTTGCATCCAATACTTCGCGCGTGATGCGATCATCAATCTCTGCCGACTGTTCCACTTCGACCGGGTAGCGCACAATCACCTGAGTGTCTGTTCCGGTCAGGTGCATGCGGCTCTCCGGAGTCAGAGGTCCTACGGGACGGCCATGGGTTGCGCGTTCCATGGCGCGCCGCTGTGGTTCCATCTTGTCTTTGTAGGTTTCGAACACCTTGTTCACCGCCGTCAGCATCCGTTCTTCCACCTGGCGGTAGTCGCTGCCGGGACTCAGAGTCAGAATGACTTCATGCCAGGCAAAGTTTGTGCCTGGAATCTGCTTGAACAGTCCTTCATCCGGCTGAAACACGACTGCGTTGGAAAACGCGACTACCCGTCCGGTGGGATGCGCTCCCTGGCCTCCGCCGACTTCCACCAGATGCAGGCGCACCATGCCAATGTCAATCACATCGCCGGTTACCCCCGCGACCTGTACGCGGTCTCCCACGCGCACGCCGTATTTCCCGATCAGCACGAAGTAGCCGGCAACGGATTGAATCATGTTCTGCAGCGCCACAGCCAGACCGGCAGTGGTGATCCCGGCAAACAGGGTCACAGATCCCAGGCCGCTGGCGAAGGCCACGATCAGGATTACGAATACCACCGGTGCCACGATGATCCTGCGCACGATCAGGAACTGATGCCGCCGGCGGCCATCCTGGACATAGCGGAAGGTGGCCCTGCGCCACAGGTGGGAGATGGCGAAGATCGCACCCAGAACGCCGGCCAGCGTTCCCAAACGCAACAGCAGACTCCTGAGCGATTGGGAGTAGCGCCCTTGCACCTCGTTTTGCCAATTGCCGACGTTGCGCTTGTAGAGATCGAACAAGATGTTCTGCTTGGCCAGAGGAAGGATGGTGGCGGAAAGCTGCCTGTAATCTTTGGTGAGTCCTTTCAGTTCGGCCTGTTGCTGCTGCAGCACCGCAGGATCCTGCGATGACGGCTGGTCGGCCAGCTCGTCACTGCGTTGCGAGAACTGTTTAAGCCGGGCCACCAACGGACTGCGCAGCGCCCTGGAGCTATCGGCCAGCGAATCAGTCATCTGAAGCGCATGGTCCAGCAGGCCAAGCTTGCGCCGCGAATCAACCACCTCATTGATCAATCCGAAAATACCGCTGGGCAGCGTTTTGTTTGCGTTTGCTGCGACGGACGGAGGGCTGGAAGCGGCAGCCGGCGGCAAAGATGCGGCGCTTCCCGTGCCTGCGCCTTTGCCGGCCTCAGTGATTGCAGCCGGCACCGTGCGCGCCAGCTCTTCAATCTGTGCCTGCAGGCCTTTGGCGCCGGTGAAGGCATTCATTCCAGAGGCGAATTGCAGCATGTTCTGCAACGTCTCCTGGCGGGCCTTGAGAAGTTCCAGCTCGTCTTCGCTTTCCGCTACTTGAGCTTCCAGCGTTTTGCGTTTCCCTGCGCTGGCCGTGGCTAATTGCTGCTTGAGTCCGTCAAGTTCATGTTGCTCCTGCTCCATCCTTTGATTGGATTTCTCCAGCAGGTTGACCAGGTTTTGATACTGGG
>DATDGH010000801.1:0-4764 GCA_036522215.1 Candidatus Angelobacter sp.
CTCGGAAAACGCACCGCCGGTGCAATAGACTCCAATCGCAAGACACATACCTATAAAGTCCGGATCCTGCAGGTTAAAACACAAATAGACCACGACCCCAAAAAACACAATCCCCAACGAAAACAGGAGGGTTATATACGGAGCGTTAAGCTTGGGCGAGATGATCGGGTCCATTCTTAAGAACCTCTTCGTGTTTCCAAATACTAACTACTAAATACTAATGGCTGCCTCACTTCGCCATATCATACCTTCTGGGCCGGGGTGGAATCAGCGAGATGTCCACCGGCTCAAATTCAAATCGCGGCTCGTCTACGTCCGCAGCGAAATAGGCCTTGGTGGTCTTGAGCCAATTCTTATCATCGCGTTCCGGATAGTCAGGCTTGTAATGCGCGCCGCGTGATTCGTTGCGCATGGCCGCCCCTTGTGCGATCACGCGCGAGAGCTGAAGCATGTTGTAGAGCTGGCGTGTGAAGGCAAATGAGGTGTTGGCCCAGGTGCTTTTATCGCTCAAATTGATGTGGGTAAAGCGGTCCAGCAGTTCCACGACCTTCGCATCGGTCGCCACCAAAGCGTCGTTGTAGCGGATCACAGTGCAGTTCTTGGTCATGATCTCGCCCAGCTCACGCCATAGGCGGAACGGGTTCTCTTTGCCGGAAGAAGTCATCAGACGATTGTTGAATTCCTCCTGGCGTTTGGTTTCCTGCTGGAAGACGGCGCTGCCCACCCCATCAGTAGATTTCATATTGTTTTTGGCATAAGCCATAGCTTGCGGCCCCGCCACGAACCCGCCCCAGATGCATGAGACCAGCGAGTTTGCGCCCAGACGGTTGGCGCCGTGATATCCGTATTCGCACTCCCCGGCGGCAAAGATGCCCTTGATGTTGGTGGCCTGCTTGTAATCCACCCACAGCCCGCCCATGGTGTAATGCATTCCCGGGAAGATCTTCATGGGGACTTTGCGCGGGTCATCACCCACGAACTTCTCGTAAATTTCCAGAATGCCTTCCAGCTTGCGGTTGAGCGTATCGGAATCGATGTGCGTCAGGTCGAGATAGACCATGGGCTGGCCGTCAATTCCCAGACCCAGCTCGTAGACAACTTTGTGAATGGCGCGGGTGGCTACGTCGCGCGGAACCAGGTTGCCGTACTTGGGAAACCACTCTTCCAGGAAGTAAAAGCGCTCGGCTGTGGGAATGCTTAGCGGGTCACGGTTGTCGCCTTTGATCTTCGGGACCCAGACGCGGCCGCCTTCACCGCGCGCCGACTCCGACATCAGGCGCAGTTTGTCTTCTCCGGGAATGGAGGTGGGGTGCACCTGGATGAACTCACCATTGGCGTAGAAGCAGCCCTGCTGGTAGAGCGCCGACTGCGCTGATCCGGTGCAGACCACGGAGTTGGTGGATTTACCGAAGATGGCTCCGATTCCACCGGTAGCGAGGATCACCGCGTCCGCCGGGAAGGTGCGGAGTTCCATGTTGCGCAGATTCATGGCGCAGATGCCCCGGCAGGTGCGATTGGAATCCAGCACCGCGCTCAGGAATTCCCAATGTTCGAATTTGGTGACGCGGCCTTCGGATTCGTAGCGTCGCACCTGCTCATCCAGGGCGTATAAAAGCTGTTGCCCGGTAGTGGCTCCGGCAAAAGCGGTGCGATGGTAGAGAGTCCCGCCAAAGCGGCGGAAGTCGAGCAGGCCTTCAGGTGTGCGATTGAAGGGAACACCCATGCGATCCAGGAGATCAATGATGCTGGGGGCAGCATCGCACATGGCTTTAACGGGAGGCTGGTTGGCGAGAAAGTCGCCGCCATAAATGGTGTCGTCAAAGTGCTGCCACGGAGTGTCGCCCTCACCTTTGAGATTTTTTGCAGCATTGATTCCGCCCTGAGCACACACCGAATGCGAACGCTTGACCGGGACAATGGAGAAAAGATCAACGTCCCCACCAGCTTCGGCAATCTTGATGACTGCCGCCAGCCCGGCGAGGCCGCCTCCAATTACGATGATTCTGGGATTTGTCGCCATAAATCCTTATTTCTCCACCGTGGCGGCTGCAGGCGTCAAGTCTGCCGGCGTGTCTCTCCACTGCGGACGGAAGAATGCTGCCAGCGTCGCCAGCCCCACCACGATAAAGACCACGGCAATAGCTCCGCAGACCATACCAAAGCGCTTGCGCGACTTGTCACTTACCGTGATGCCCCATTTGGCGCAGAAGAGATAAAGACCATAAGCAAAGTGCCAGGAAGCGGCAACAATGCCGACGATGTAAAAAGCCAGCGCCCACGGATTTTGCAACTCCGTCTGTACTTTATGAAATGCGGCCTGTGAGTTGGTGAGCAGGTGGATTCCGCTGAAGCGCATGGTATAGGTGTGCCAGCAGATATAGAGAAAGGTGATGCCGCCCGTCCAGCGCTGCGCGCTGTACATGAAATTGCTGGCCCAGGGATATTCGCTCACGTTGCCGGTGCCGCGATACCAGATATAGAAGCCGTAGAAAGAGTGAAACGCCAGCGGAATGTAGATTCCTACAATCTCCAGCGCCAACACAAAAGGCAGGCTCGTGAGGAACTTTACCTGGGCGGCATACGCGTGTGGTCCGTTGGTGGCGAAAGCATTGGAAAAGAAGTGTTCGATCAGGAACACGCCGACCGGAACGATACCGCTCAGGGAGTGGAGACGCCGCAACAGGAAGGAATGGCCCTGGCCGGCGCGAATCGGTTGCACCCCGCGCTCGACCGGAGAAGCTACCGTGGCCATGAAATGCCTGCACTCCTTGCTGCAACCCGTTGTGACAGGGAAACTTTTTATTATGAGACTTTTAGTAGGGCAGCGTCAACGGCGCTGCCCTGGCTGGTAGTTAACGATTAGTAGTTAGCAAAGATCAAAAGCAAAGCCGCCCCTCACAACATCCTTCGGCTACGCACCTCAGGACAAGCTATGACACGAAAGAGGCAAACACACAAATTCTGCACTTGCAGTTCAGGGTACCTCCGTTACTGGAGCACTTAAGAAGTAGTCGATAAACTCCGATTTAGCCATCATCTATCAGGAGTATTCATGCGATCGTTCCTCAGGAGTTCGACGCTTTTGTTGCTGTTTATTGTCTGCACCATCATCACTCGGGCGCAGCAACCATCACCTGATCCCCCAGCGCCAAATCTGGCGCTCCAGGCAATTGGCGCAAAAGGCAAACCTCAACCCACGGCCAAGAGTCCGGACCCGACTAGCGCAGAAGGCGGCGTGGCCGAGGTGGCTCGCCAGCTCCGTGGGCAGGATTTGAAAAAAGTGCGGGTTTCGCCGGAGGAGGCAGAGAAGATCCTGAATTCCGTGCAGCCAGTGCTCAGGTTCGCCAGTCGAGATACCGGATTCGCAATCCATTCTTCGGTTAAATCACGCATGATCAGCAGAAACGACATGCGCACCACGGTGGAGACGCGAAAAACCGATGATGACGATGCCAGGCGCCTTCAGGCTGAGGAGTTGACGCTCAAAAAATTCGGTTACGTCCCACGTACCTTTTCCACGGGAAAATTTGTGAACGGCATGGTCGAGGAACTCTTAGCGGGCTACTATGATCCACGGGCGAAGACAATTTCCCTTCTGGACTGGGTAGCTCCGGAAGAACAAAAGAGCGTGCTGGCCCATGAATTGACGCACGCGCTTCAAGACCAGAACTTCAATCTCCTGCGCTGGCAACAGGCCGGCGCCTCCAAAGATCATGCGCCTGCGCAATTCCAGGTGAGCGAAGCGGAAGCGCTCCCGGAATCCGACGCCCGCCGGGCGGTGGCGGAAGGTCAGGCCATGATCGTCTTGATTGACTACCAGTGGATGCAGCAGGGAAGCGACAACCGGTTGGAACTCATACCCGGAGCGGGAAATGCTCTCTCAGAATTTATGAACATGGTGCCGATCCCCGACACTCCAGTTATCCACGCGGCGCCGGTTTTGCTGCGCGATGGCATGGCTTTTCCCTATCGTGAAGGGCTGGTATTCGAGCTTGAGTTGTTGGGGAAGGGCCGACAGGTGGCCTTTAACAACGTTTTTGCTCGTCCACCGCTCAACACTCATGAGATTCTCCATCCGGACCTTTACCTCCTAAGACAAAAAATCCGCGCGCCGCAAATTCCTGATTTGAATGGCGTGTTGGCTGACAAATACGAAGTCGTGGACTCTGGAGGGCTCGGAGAGTTGGATGTGCGCTCGATGATCAAGCAGTATGCCAATACCCGCCTGGCAGAAAATATTTCCAGCGGATGGCGAGGTAGCGCTTTCCTGCTGGTAAAACGCAAGCAAGTCCCGACCAGCAGTGCTACCACCGCAGACGTTGCCCTGATCTACGTTTCTGCTTGGTCCTCCAGTTCAATGGCACAACATTTTGCCAGGTTTTATGCCGATGGAGTTTCGAAGCGCTATGCCCAGGCCGTGCCGGCTTCGGCTGCTTGTCAGGAACACGGCTGCCATATGGACAGCTACCAGTTCAATACAGAAGAAGGATTTGTGAACATAGAGTGCCGGCCCAACAATCTGGTTCTGGTGACGGAGAGCTTTGAACCGGATACCGTCCTGGCCGTGAATGCCGAAATCCTGAAGGCCAACTCCAGCATTCATCAGGCAGTCAAGGCTCCGCCAGAACTTTCATCGCGCTACCTTAGTTCGCCAATCTTTTCTGATCTTCGCGAATTGTGGGAAGAGCGGATGCTGGTGGAAGCGGCGAGAGCGCTTGTGAAGTAGCCATTCTTCGCCCGCCCTCGCTCACCGGCTGTCTGCCC
>DATDGH010000802.1:0-6322 GCA_036522215.1 Candidatus Angelobacter sp.
GTATCCGCTCGATCAAAGAGCTGGTGGCCTTCGATGAAGAGGAGATCACCGACGAAATTGTTATGGCCCGGCTGAAGGACTTTACCGGCCAGATCGATGACGTCGGCAAACATTACAAAAAAGTCCAGCAGTTTACGGAAAAGCTGCAGGAAATTCAGCAGAAGAAGAAGCCGAAGGAATATCGCCGCTGCCGCTGGTCACTGGGCCGCGCACAAGTGATGGTTTCCGTCGGCATCCGCAACCTCAAATTTACTCACCCGGAACGCAAGCGGCTGATTGATCGGGTGAACAAGACCGTGGACACCATGCGTGCCCTGGATCGCCAGGTGAACAGCCTGGAGAAGAAGATCGAAGGCACGCGCAGTGAAGACGCGAAAAAAGAGCTGCGCCGCGTCCAGCGGACGCATCGCAGTGACCTGGAGCGGCTGGAACTGGAAGCTGGAGTCAGCTATCCGGAACTCAAGCGCACGCAGCGCGAGATCATCCAGGGGGATGTAGACGCAGAGGCAGCCAAGCGGGAGTTGATCGAGGCCAACCTGCGCCTGGTGGTTTCCATTGCCAAGAAGTACACCAATCGCGGTTTGCAATTCCTGGACCTGATTCAGGAAGGCAACATCGGGTTGATGAAGGCGGTGGACAAGTTCGAGTATCGCCGTGGCTACAAGTTCTCCACGTATGCAACGTGGTGGATCCGCCAGGCGATTACCCGTGCCATTGCTGACCAGGCCCGCACCATCCGTATTCCGGTGCACATGATCGAGACCATCAACAAGCTGATCCGCACGTCGCGTCAGCTAGTGCAGGAGTTGGGGCGCGAGCCTACTTCAGAAGAAATTGCCAAGCGCATGGACATTCCCGTGGCCAAGGTGCGCAAGGTGCTGAAGATTGCGCAGGAGCCCATCTCGCTGGAAACGCCCATCGGTGAAGAAGAAGATTCGCATTTGGGCGACTTCATTGAAGATCGCTCCATGGTTTCGCCGGCTGAAGCGGTCATCAACGTGAACTTGAAAGACCAGACCGCGCAGGTGCTGCGCACGCTCACCCCGCGCGAGGAAAAGGTCATCAAGATGCGTTTTGGGCTGGAAGACGGCTCCGAACACACTCTGGAAGAAGTCGGGCAGTCGTTCGCGGTCACGCGCGAGCGCATTCGCCAGATCGAAGCCAAGGCATTGCGCAAACTCCGCCATCCATCGCGCTCGCGCAAGCTGCGGGCGTTCATGGATGGAATTCGAGAGGTGTAAGAACCGAAAGGTACAATCTGGAACTTCAAGAGCGCGGTCTAACAGCCGCGCTTTTAATTTCAGCAGATCTGTGACTTACTCACTTACAATCTTGCGTCGGGAAATGGAGGACGGATGGAGAGGCCTAGAGGCGTTACGATGATTGTAGTTTTCTGCTACCTGCTAGCCATCCGCTGCGTGCTGATTGGGGTCGGCAATCATCGTCAATGCCACTTCTCTCGTTAACTTGATTCATCAAGCAGCTCCTGATTCTAGTTCTGGCGCTCTGAGTTCAGTGGGGCGAGATGGAATCGAATTTGTTATTGCTGCCGTACTCGAGGGCCTGCTTGGTCTTGGCTTGTGGAGACTGAAGAACTGGGCGCGTGTCGTCGCCATTGTTTTATCAGCCCTTGGCGCTGTTTTCCTACTGCGTGAAATCCTTGTAGGAAATGCAGCTAAGCTCAGCACGCTCAGTTTTTCCTGGACCATCTCCTGTCTCGGTGTAAATGCGTTGATTGTCTGGTATTTGCTGAAATCGGATGTAAGCGCCACATTTCACAGGAGCCAAGCGGGCTAAGACCACTTTCTCAAATCCGTGCATAGCCACTCTCAGCAGTCCTTCTAAGACTTGTACACTTGTGTTTCATGACGACTATGGAGATCGCTTCAGCAAGGCCAATCGCAATTGTCTGGGCTGGGCTGCTATGCGGGGTTATGGATATTACCGCCGCCCTTATCGTGTATGGCCACTATGGGGCGAAACCGATTCCCCTGCTGCAGGGGATCGCTGCTGGAGTGCTTGGGCCGCGCGCCTGGAACGGCGGCATACCAACCGCGGCGCTGGGTCTTTTCTGTCATTTTTCGATCGCGTTCGGCGCTGCAACTGTCTACTTCGTGATGGGCCGGTGGGCGCCCTATCTTTTGCAGCACGCTGTCTTCTGTGGCATGGTGTACGGCATTGCTGTCTACTTTTTCATGAACCGCATCGTAGTACCGCTCTCAGCCGCCCGAAAATATCCTTTCTCTTTGAAGATGATGATCATCGGTGTGGTGATCCACATCTTTTGCGTCGGACTCCCAATCGCCCTTGTCATCCGCAAAATGAGCTCGAAATAAAATCTAAGACCAACCCCCAGGATTCAGATCGGCTGCCATGATTTGCATTCAGCTACGGTCCGGAGCGGCTGGGGAACTGCGCCGGAATGGGACCTGGGAATACCATCCTTGGACGCACAGTAACTGGTGTTGGCCGCATTGCTGTTGGCAGGCGTGGCAGTGATGATGAAGTCATCGGCAGTTGCGCCCTGGCTGATGCCGGCGATGCTGTACTTGTATTGGTCCTTGCTGCACCAGTTGCCGCTGGTCCCGCCAGGGCATCCGAGTTCGCTGTCAATCAGGCAGGCATTCTTCTGGGTGCCTTCGCCCGCGGCGGCACAGGCTGGGCCTCCAGGCCCCAACGTTGCCAGGTCAGGAGCGTAGCCAGCCTTGGGATAATTGGCTGAATACGTGAACTCCGCGGCGACTAGAGTCCGCACTGTAGCTGCCGCCGCTGCCTGGGTCGCCGACTTGCTCGAGTACTGCAGCTTGGGAATGGCGATCATGAGAAGGAACGGCACCAGAGCAACGCTGATATAGCCCAGAATCAGCCCCGCTGTTGCCATGCCCTCGCCTGTGAGTTTTCCGGAACTTTTTTTGATCTGGGACAGCGAGAGATGTCCCAGAATGATGGCCGGAATGCCGGTAACAATGGAGAAAAACAAGGCCAGGATGCCGAGGATCAAACTGGGCAGCGCCTTGCCTTCAGGCTGAGGATGAAAATAGCCTTGAACGCTAGCCGGTTGAGCGGGCGGCACAGCCAGCTCCGCATCTCGCACCAGACCGCAGTTCGGGCAAGAGTTCGCGTTCTCTGCTATTTTCGACCCGCATCGGGTACAAAACATAAGTCGCTACGACAAGAGTGTAGTTCATAAAGGCCACTAACCGCTGTCCCGCATCCTGGCCGGCTTACTTTTCCTGGTTGTGCTTACCGAGAGAGATGGGCAGGCGCAGGCGCAGCACGCGCTCTCTCTTCAACTCTTCGTCGAGTGACAATTCGCGTGCCTTCAGCAGGTCCTGCAGGCCGATCATGCCCACCAGGCGATTGCCAGGGCCGCGCTCTACCACCGGAAAACGCGTCACCGACGAGGCGGCCATGCGATTCACTACAATGCGCAGCGGCTCATCCGGATGGGCCACCAGCGGTTCAGAATTGACGATCTCAGAAAGCCGCATCGTCTCGTAGCCATTGCCAAGCTTCTTTTTCATCTTTTGCAAATCGCCGCGCGTGACCACCCCGACCAGAGAGTTGTCATGGTCAATCACCGGATAGAGCCTTTGCCCTCGACCCATTTCATTTTTGCCCAGAGCGCGTTGTAATTCCGCCATGCTGGTTTCCGCCGGCAGGGCGGTAATGTTGGTCCGCATCACGTTCTCCACGGCCAGCGCTTCCAGCGGGTCCACCACGTATTCGCGCGTGAGGTGGTGGCCTCTGCGGCTGATTTTTTCCGTGAGGATGGAGCGCTTGAGTGTGAGCACGGTGAAGGCGTGCGCGCATACGCAGGCAATCAGCAGGGGAAGAATGGAGTGATAGTCGCTGGTGAGCTCGAAGGAAAAGATAACGCCGGTAAGAGGCGAGCGCATGGTCCCGCCCAGAATGGCGCCCATGCCGATCAATTGCCAGAAACCGGCGCCCTGGCTGGGCAGAAAGTGAGATTCCAGCGCCCCCAGCGCGCCCCCCATCATGAGCAACGGCGCCAGCACGCCGCCTGAGGTGCCTGATCCCAGAGAGATGCCCCACATCAGCGATTTCACCAGCAGAAGGCCCAGGATCAAACTTCTGGTGGCGTCACCCTGGAGCAGTTGCGCGATCACGTCATAGCCCACACCCAGCGCGCGAGGATAGATCAGGCCGCCAACTCCGACGGCCACGGCCCCGAGCGCCGGCCACCACATCCAATGAATCCGCTTGATGTGGGCGAAAGCATCTTCAACTCCATAGACCAGGCCGGTGAGGCCGGCGGAGAGCGCGCCCGCCAGCAGCCCGGTGAGCAGGCATCCAAAAAGGATTGCCGGGCTGAAAGCGACGGTGTGGAGCGGCACGGCAAAGAGCGGTCCCGGCCCGAGCAGATGAATGCGGGCCGCTTCAGCCGTAATGCTGGCGAATACAACTGGGATAAAACTGCGCGGCTTCCATTCGAACAGCAGCAGTTCCACCGACAGCAGGATGGCGGCGAAAGGCGCGGCAAAGGTTGCGGACATACCCGCGGCAGCACCCGCTACCAGCAGGGTCTTGCGTTCGGCGCTGGTGAGGTGGAAAAACTGCGCGATGAGCGACCCAAACGCTCCACCCGTCATGATGATGGGCCCTTCTGCGCCAAATGGGCCGCCGGAGCCGATGGCGATGGCGGCGGAGACCGGCTTGAGAATCGCAACTTTAGGCTCGACTTTGGCCCCGCGCAGCAGAATGGCCTCAATGGCCTCAGGAATGCCATGCCCGCGAATCCGGTCGGACCCGAACCGCGCCATCAGGCCCACGATCAGTCCACCGATCACCGGAACCAGGATCACCCAGGGGCCCAGATGATGTTCCGCAGGCGAGACCAACGTGGTCCGCGCGCGGCCATAAAAAAATAAATTGGTAAAAAAGCCAATCAGACGCAACAAGGCCAGGGCCACGTATGCGCTGACGACTCCAATCACGATTGCCAAACCGGAAATTGGCAGTACTCGCCACGTAGTAGTGAAGTCGCCGAGATCGTCTAAGGGTGGAACGGAATGCTTGAGTGAGTTAGGGTGTGAGGGATTTCCAGATTTCTTCATCCTGTTTTCTTTTTTCTTCCTCCTGAACTGCTGCTGCTGCTTCTCCGCCCTTCCCCGGAGATGAGATGCTGAATGGCCTGCGCCAGGATTGGCCCGATGCTGCGCAGTTCCTCGCGGCCGGCACTGGCCAGCGTTTGCAGGAAGCTGTCTCCCTCGGCTGTGACCATCAGCTCGACTTGCCGGCGGTCATTGCCGGAGCGCGTCCGCCGCAGCAGTCCGCGGCGTTCGCAACGGTCCACCAGCTCCACCATGCTGTTGTGGTTCAACTGCAAGCGTTCCGCCAGCGCACCGATCGTCGGACTCGCACCGCTGGGCAGTCCCTTGATCGCCAGGATCAACTGGTACTGCTGCGGGCTTTGACCTGCTGCCCGGGCCCTCTCCTCCATAAAACGAAGGTATTTGCGGATCTGGTACCTGAACTCCGCAAGCGCCATGTATTCGGCATCGATCAATGGCTTGGGCGATTTATCCTTCGGTATTGACATTCTATCGCCTCGCGATATAATTTGTCTCATCTGCTAGATTCGAGCCTGGGCCCTTTGCCGGTCTGTTGTTCTCCTTGGTAAAGGGCCTTTCTTTTCGGGCCGTTACTGTATCACGCCCCCGTCGCTTTTTGTCCTGCCCAGGCTATGTGTCGCCAAAGCTCGCAACCAGCATTTATCGTCTGTCATTTATCATTGCCTGTCCATCAATCATTGACTATCAGATAAGGAGCAGCCTTGATTGCGCGCTATACCCGCCCGGAGATGGGCCGGATCTGGAGTGATGAAAACAAATTCCGCTGCTGGCTGGAGGTAGAGACTGCGGCCAGCCTGACCCTGGCCGAAGCCGGGATCGTGCCCCAGGAGGCGGCGCAGGCCATCGCCGAGCGCGGCGGCTTCGACTTGAAGCGCATTCAGGAAATTGAAGCCGAGGTCAAACACGATGTAATCGCCTTCACCACATCCGTGGCGGAGAAGGTGGGCCCGCACTCCCGCTGGTTTCATTTCGGGCTTACCTCCAACGACGTTGTGGACACGGCCCAGGCGTTGCAAATCAAGGCCGCTTCGCAGATCATCCTCAAGGACCTCAAGAAACTTCGCGACATCCTGCATCGGCGCGCCCACGAATTCAAGCACACTCCCATGATCGGACGCACGCATGGCATTCACGCTGAACCGATCACCTTCGGGTTGAAGCTGGCCAACTGGTATGCGGAGGTAGTGCGCAACATTGGGCGCTTCGAGCGCGCGGCCGAAGAGATG
>DATDGH010000803.1:0-7120 GCA_036522215.1 Candidatus Angelobacter sp.
CCGGCCAAGGCCACATAGAGAGACGTGACGCCCACACTGAGCAGGTCCTTGGGACGTGTGTCCAGGCCGATAGTGAATAGCAGGAAGATGGCGCCGATCTGGGCTATGGCGTAGATGGCGTCATCCAACCGGACCAGATCGGCGACATACGGGCCTACCAGGACACCGGCGAGGATTTCCCCCAGCACCGCTGGCAGGCGCATCCGCTCAAAAACTTCACCTGAAAGTTTGGCCCAAACGAAGATGAAGAAGAGCTGAAAGAGGAATGGGTCGGCAGTATGCATAAACTAGATTGCATCTTGAGGGCCCACTCAAGACCTTACCCCGTTTATGATGCAAGGAGCCAGCGAAATCCAGAGTGTCTGCTGGAATTTACCTGCAGACGTTGATCGCGGCAGCGATGAACCCGCGCTGCCAACTGGGTCGTTCGATCCCTGCCCTTTTCCGGGGCCATTCGCCCCGGACACAACGGAGGTGGCCGGGTGGGCATCCTAAGGTATTCAGGTCAATAAAATCGGGGGAAGCTCCGGAAAAGACGGGGAAGCTCATGGCCACCGCACCTCAAATGCCGTTGAAGCGCGCGCGCTGGGCGCGTTCACCCTTCTACTTCAACTCGGCTGCCCATCTGCTGCAGATTGGACGGGAAAAGGCCAACTGCCTTCAGGAACTCCTGGAAGCCATCAGGACCTGTCCGGATGCCGCCATCTTCCAGCACACTTTCCAGACCCTGGAAGAGCATCACTTCATAAAAGAAGGATTTTCCAACGACTTTGCTCACTGGGCCTTTGCCGCCTGTAATGAAGTGGAGCTGGCAGAACGGCTTTCCTCTCTGGATATCCGGGAGTTTACCTCCATCCAGGACCTCCGCGCTCGGCTGGTGCAGCTGATCGATGCCTATCTGCAAAAAAATCCCAAAGCGGGGACTCGGCTGGCGATGGAACCTTTTTATGTGATGGCCGCTGACCTGGTTGTGATCCCCACGCCCTATGTGGCGCGCAATCTGGAAGAATTTGCTGATGGCTTGCGCCAGGTGAGCATTCACAGCATCTATTACCACTTCATTGATGCGCGTCTGCGGCTCCAGCTCAATACCAATGACTTCTCTTCATGGCTGGAACAGGAATTGGATTTGCGTCAGGCCGGAGAGCGTCTTAAGAACATTGATATCTACACCTCAACTCTGGAAGGTGTGCGCCGCAGCATTTTGAAAATCATCGAAGGTGAGATACAGCGAGCATGATTCAGCAGCGGGAAGGTGGGGAAAACTCTTGATGAAGAAGAAAGACCTGGAGCAGAAGCCGCCGGCGCCGGAAGCATTAGATGCCGCCAAGGTTGAGGTGGGAGACGGAGCCAAGGCAGCTCCTCCCCATGTACCTCCCACGGTACCCAAAGAGCGTCGGCTCAGGCAGACGGAGCTGAATCCGGAGTTTATTGAGCGCCGCAAGCATCCCCGCATCAGCACTGCGCCGCCACCACCGGCCGCCCCTCCCCGCCTTGAAGATTACGCGCCCATCATAGGGAAACCGGAGTTGGACGAAATTCGCTTCCTGGCCCGCCATCTGCGAGGTAAAACCGTCAAGATGGTTAACTCCACCGCTGTGGGCGGGGGTGTGGCGGAAATCCTCAACCGTCTGATTCCCCTCCTGAATGAACTGGAGATACCCACGCGTTGGGAAGTCATCACTGGCGGCAACGACTTCTTTGAGGTCACCAAGGGCTTCCACAATGCGCTGCACGGCGGCGATTACAACCTGACCCAGCAAATCCGGGACATCTTCATGGCTTACAACGAGCAGAATCGCCAGCGCATGCAATTCACTGAAGATCTCTTCGTCATCCATGATCCTCAACCGATAGGCCTGATTCGCTCTCGCAGCGATACACGCGGCCGCTGGATCTGGCGTTGCCATATTGATCTTTCCAATCCTCATTCCGGCGTGTGGGATTTTTTGAAGCCCATGGTGGAGCAATACGATGCCGCCATCTTCTCCTCTCCGGCATTCACCCGCCAGCTCGGTGTCCCGCAATATCTTTTCTATCCTTCCATCGATCCGCTGTCTGAAAAGAACAGGGAATTGGAAGAAAGCTACATCAACAAAGTCTGTGACGATTTTGGCATTGACCGCTCGCGGCCCATCATCACCCAGATTTCGCGGTTTGATCGCTTGAAGGACCCGGTTGGGGTGATTGAAGCCTACAAGCTGGTGAAGAAATACGTAGATTGCCAGCTCGTCCTGGCCGGAGGTGGCGCCACGGACGATCCTGAAGGTGCGGCGGTTTTGCAGGAAGTAATGGAAGCCGCCGGCGATGATCCGGACATCATTATTCTCAATCTTCCACCGTGGTCTGCTTTGGAGATCAACGCATTGCAGCGGGCTTCAACGGTGATCGTTCAGAAATCGCTGAAGGAGGGCTTCGGGCTCACGGTGACGGAAGGCTTATGGAAGAAGAAACCGGTGGTCGCCGGCGCAGTCGGGGGCATTCCCACGCAGATCATTCATAAACTCACCGGCGTCCTGGTTCACTCAGTGGAAGGTTGCGCCTACCAGATTCGGTATCTGCTCACGCATCCTGAATTTGCGGCAGAACTGGGCAAGAACGGCCGTGAGCACGCTAAAGCAAATTTTCTCATCACCGTAAACATGAAGCGCTGGCTGCTCTTGTTTTTGATTCTGCTGGGCATGGCGAAGCCTTCGCCGGTGGCCAAGGGCTAGTAGACGTTGCATGAATCATCCCGACCTCTGTTCCTGAATTTGCAACCCGGTTGACATGCCGCTCGTCAAATGAGTAGATTGCAAGTGAAGAAATTGGGGTAGGTGTCCGGTTCCGACCGGATTCAGTGGTTTAACAGACCACCGCTCTACGCGTCATAAGCTACACCTACCACAAGGCCGCTTCCGCGTTCCGCGCGGAGCGGCCAAACTTGGCGCCCGGAGAGCGGGCATGCATCAGCGTATCGAAGAAAACGGGGAGACCTAAGTCTCCCCGTTTGTTCGTCTATCGGGTTTGGAAGTACTCATGATTTTGGACATGGTGCGCCGCTACCGCCAAGCGAAAACGGACTCCATGTCCACAGTTTTTGCATGGGGGGAAGATATGTCCCTTCACGCAGGTGACTTGATGATTTCCAGCATGGTGACGATCGTGGACAACGTCATACACGCCAGAGGCAGGAACTTCCTGCCCAGGTCGGTACAGGTCATTTGTCATTCTTACTTTTTCGTCCTTTCCGTGATACGGCAGGACGGACTCGCAAGGTCGGGAGACCATGGTATAGTCTCCAGACACAGGCTTGGCGAGCCGACGCTTGCCATTTCGCTGTTAGGCCGCAGGCAGTTTGCGTCTGCCTGCGGCTTTTCGACTGATTCCGGGTGTGGTGTCCGGCCCAGCCACTTGACCTACGGTAAAAAAATCTACTACAATTACTTTACCTTTGTCAAAGGAAAAAATGCCTCAAAACCTGGTTGGAGCTTCGGAGGTGGCTGAACTTTTAAACGTCTCCAAGCAGACACTTGTCAATTGGAGAGCGAAGGGTGACTTTCCGGAGCCCGTGGCAGACTTGAAGAGCGGTCCTGTTTGGGATCAAGGTGATGTGTTGCGATGGGCCCAACAGAAAGACATCAAGACACTGCCCAAGGCCACCCAGAGCCGAGCTCAAGTAGTGGCAGTAACCAACATGAAGGGCGGAGTCGGAAAGTCCACTCTGACCGCAAACTTCGGCTGGTACTGCGCTGCGGTGGGTAAGCGTGTACTGCTTGTTGACCTAGATCCCCAGTTTAACCTCAGCCAATATGTTCTTGGTGTGAGTCGTTACGAGAAACTCGTCAAGGCAGACAGCCCAACGATTCTGGACATTTTTGAACAGGTGGGCATAAGCGCCATTTCTACGGTGGCTCCCAAACGGGAGTCGACCGCCGCAATCGTCAAGGTTGCGTCCTGGGCGACAAGTAGTAAGGGGGCACTCGATTTAGTGCCATCTCGTCTTGAGCTGGCTTGGACCCTGAAAAACCCCCAGTTCAAAGAAAAACCCTTGGCCAAGTTCGTCAAAAAGGTCTCCCCTGATTATGACCTCATCTTAATAGACTGCCCTCCCACTGAATCTATACTCACAGAGGCTGCTTATTTGGCGAGCGATTGGGTCTTAGTGCCTGTCAAGCCGGAATTTCTATCAGCAATCGGCTTGCACTTACTTGGCAGGTCCCTTCGCGAGTTCAAGGAACGAAACGAAGATTCGAAAATCGAGGTGGGCGGCATTGTGTTTAACCTGACTTATCCGGACAAGCCTGAGCACCAGTTGTCAAAAAAAGAAGTCCTCAGGACAGCTAAGGAAAATGGATGGAAGGTCTTCGAAAACCAGGTTAGCTACTCCGATTCCTACCCCCGCGGTTCGAGATTGGGTAGACCGATTTTCCGCACCAATTACGCTCGATGGGAAAAAGTGACCGAATTTAAGTCGGTTGCCCGCGAATTTATGGATGCTATAGGCCTGCAACAAACGTCATGATGAACACTGAACTGATGCTTGATTTGGCGCGCTTGCTTAAGCGCTACTCTCCCGATGATTGGGAATCGTTGCTGCGATTGCTGCGGAGCGCAAACTTCAGAGACCAGTTGATTTATTTTGCTGGTCAAATGCAAACGCTTTCGCATGAGTCAAGACGTCGGGAAAGGGCTGAATTTGATGAGGCCACCGATGTTGCATTTCGCCACGCAGTGCTTCTGCAGAGGATCAAATCAGATCTCCGTACTCGCAAATTATCGGAGGTTCGCGATGTTGCCTATTCGCTAGGTGTGCCACTGCACGGCAAGGTTTCACGAAACGAAATGATCTCCCGGATAGCATCGGCGCTGTCTCGCAAGGACATAGCCGAGCTCGAACGATCTGCACCATCGAGCCTGTTCTCAGCCAGCGCAAGCGATGACTACCGCCGCTGGGGAGAACTAATAATGGGAAAGACGCCGCGCAAGAAGAGCTGACAGTATGCCTTTCGAATCAAGTTCCTGAAAAGTCCACCGGGCTCATCACAGTGAAATGAAGTGCTGGCTGCTGCTGTTTTTGATTCTGCTAGGTATGGCGAAGCCTTCGCCGGTGGCCAAGGGCTGACTCGAGCCCCCGGCGATCCCCTATTTTACCTACATGGTTTCCAATAAATCGCGCCGCGACACTAACCGCATTCCTCCGGCCACCAGACCAACACCTTCAGAAAACGCGAAAAGTGCAGTAAAGGCTTGCTCTCGGGCAGCTCGATTCCTGCGGCCTGGGCCATGGTGTTGAGCTCAATCTCCGCCTCTGCATCCTGCAACTGCCACGGTAGATGGTGGATGACAGCACGGGATACCTTCCCCGAGCGCACCACATAAAGACAATAGCGTTCGGTAAGGAAGTACTCGATCGAGCCCTTTTCTCGTTGCCGGGGTTCTGACGTGGGCCAGTAGCGTCCACGAAACTCAGCCGGATGCGGATCCTGCAGGCGGCGGCTGGCATATTCAATCTGCGATCCTGCGGAATTGACTGACATCTTGGCGTGAAAATACGGCAACCCGTACCCGGCGCGAGCGCCCCAGACCGCCGGCAGGCTGCCCGCATCCAGACTGAAAAAATAAACACCAGGGATGCCGCCGTAGCGGACGTAGGTCCTCACATTCAATTCCGGCAGACGGCTCAATCCCGGGACCGGCGGGCACCAACGCGCGCGTATTCCGCTCATGCGAAACGGCGCCACGGCCACGTAGGCTTTGCCATCAAACAAATCCAGTTCGAGTTCCTTCGGCACTACGTGTCTGACCTGTTCGGGCGCAAGCGCCCAGTGCGCAAACAACAGATCATGCCACTGCTGCACCATAATCCACGGCGCCCGTGGTAGCGGGAATGGACGATGAGCGGTTTGCCTGAGCAGCGGGTTCATAGGTTCCAGGGGACAGGTTACAGGTTATACGGAACAGCCCCAGCCACCGGCAAGGCCGGATTGAAACAATCTGTGACTCTCGCAATAGGGAGTGTCGACAGGTCAACCATCGCCGTGATCGCGCGTGATCGGGTGGTCGCCGTGATCTGAACACCGTGCGACCCTATATTGTTTGTTGGCGCCTCACATCGTGACTTGTTGGTCTGGCAGAAAAGCGATGGATTTTAGTGCAAAGTGGCTTCGGTACCCACGAATCTCGCCGAAGGTCACGCACGCGGCACTAGACGTGATTACCTGAATTTTCTTGCAATCGCAAAAGGTTCTCTAATGGAGACGGAAGATCCCGGCTTGCAGAGAACGCGGTGTGAGCAGTTCCCTGTCACCTGACCCCTGTCCCCTGTAACCTAATAGAGACCCTGTTCCCTGTCGCCTGTTTGCGGTAACCTGTCTCTACCATCATGCCTGATTCGACTACAACGAAATTAACTTCCACCGAAAAGAACGGGGCAGCTTCCGCACCGCAGGTAAATGTTTTTGCCGTGCACGGCGTTGATCCGGAAGTGCAGGCGTATGCCATGGCCAAGTACTCCCGCTCCGCGCTCTCCATGAAGGAATCGCTCAAGGAGATCAGTGAGCAAAGGGCTGAACAGTTTCTCAATACGTTTTACTTTCAATACGGCCACCGCTCGATCGCCGACCTGGCCCATCTGGCCTTTGCTGTAGAGAAACTGTCCATTTTGGCCGCCATTGTGCTCGTAGACGAGCAGCGCTGGGACGGGCAGGAACGCTCCACCCGTTACCAGAATTTCAAGAAGAGCGGATACTACGTGCCCGACTTCGGCAACGATGAAGGTCTCAAGGCCGACTACCGCGCCACCATGGATTTCCTTTTTGCTGAATATGAAGCCTTCAGCCAGGAGATGTTGCGGCATTACAAGGCGCAGGTAGCGCGTCCAGCCGAGATGGAAGAGGAAGCCTACACGCGCACTCTGCGCGCGCGGGCCTTCGACAATTCCCGTTACTTGCTTCCGCTGGGCACCAACACCTCACTGGGCCAGATCGTCAACGCGCGCACTCTGGAGTCGCAGATTGCCCGCCTGCTTTCCAGCCCGTATCAGGAGGTCCGGCGGCTGGGTGAGCTGTTCAAGCAGGCAGCTCGCGAGCCCTCATTCAACGTTCACGCGGAGTCAGTGCGAGGATTGATCGAAGAGATC